>JBOGFO010000341.1:0-3817 GCA_050743445.1 Acidimicrobiia bacterium | reverse complement strand
CCCACAGGTCGGGCAGGCGGAGGTGCTGGTACTCCTCGCGCTGCTGGCGCCGGGAGGTGACCACCTGCTTGGTCTCGGGCGGCAGGGCACCCAGCAGCTCGGCGGCGGTGAGGTAGAAGACGTCCTCGGGGTCGCCCAGATGGCCGGCCCGGGCCAGGTCCTCGCCCAGCGTGCGGGCCGCCGCCCGGCCCACGTCGAGGGTCTGGAGGAAGGCGGCCTTGCCCACCTCCCGCAGGGGGACATAGCGCTTGGCCGCGCCGAGCACGACCTTGGCGCCGCCCTGGCGCACCTTGGGGAGCGTCCGGAACAGCTCGGCCGTGGCCGATGCCCGCTCCCGGCCCCGGAGGGCCTCCAGCGCCCGGGGATCGGCCGAATCGTCCATGGCCCGGTACGACTCCAGGAGCGCCTCGACCGGGGTCGAATCCTCCCGCCACGACCGGGTCGACAGCTCGCCCTCGGAGGGGCCGTGGTAGCCGTGGTCGGCCAGGAAGGCGTCGAGGGTCTGCCGGCCCCGGGACACGGCCCACAGGTCGGCCATGAGCCGCGTTTCCTCCATGCCCCCGAAGCCGGTCAGGAGGGTGGGCTCCAGGTCGGGGCGGCCGGCGGACTCGGCCAGCTTGTGCACCTGATCGCCGAGGGCCTGACCCAGCATGGTGACCACGCTGTGGGGCCGCATGACCGTCTCGAAGCGCCTCATGGCCTCGGCGAAGCGGGCCCGGGCGCCGGCCACGTCGGAGCTGAGTCCCTCCGACGTGCACGCCCGCCACCAGCTGTCGGTCTCGGCCCGCAGGCGGGCGAGGGTCTTGGGGACGCTCAGGGCCGCCTTGGGCATCTTGGTCGCCACCACCGGATACCGGCGGAACGACCGCTGGCTCACCACCCCGGGCCGGAGGGCACCGAACAGCTGCAGCTCGAGGGCGTCGCCGGAGGTACCGGGCATGTGGTCGGCCATGCGCCGCATCTCGTTGATGTTCCCGGAGAAGCGCCCGAAGAAGATGGCCGAGTAGCGGTCGTCGTCCGACGGCGCCACCCGGACCCCGGACGGCGGGATCACACCGATGTCGGCGAAGGCGCCCCGCATCCCCAGCTCCAGCGGCTCCATCCAGAACGTCCATCCGAGCGGGGTGAGCACCCCGGGCAGGGCCTCGGCGGTGTTCACCCGGCTCCAGGCGGTGCGCGGCCGGCTGCGGTGGTGCAGCGGATTGTCCGGCACGGTCATCGTCCTACCTCCCCAGAGCGGCGGACACGCGGCGGGCGGCGAGCTCGCCCGAACACAGGCTGGCATTGGTGGTCGAGGCCGACAAGTAGTCGCCGCAGAGCTGGATCCGGGCGCGCTCGTCGGTGGCGGCCGTGAACCGCACCAGGTCCCGGTAGGTGCCGGGGCGGCTCATGACCACGGCCGGGCGCCAGCGGCCCACATATGCCATGTCGACGTGGTCGCCGAGCCCGGGGAAGACGTGCTCGAGCCCGGGCAACGCCATCTTGACCACCTCGTCGTCGTCCCGGTCCCAGAGCTCGTCGCCCCAGGCCGTGTGCCAGTAGGACGACAGCAGGCCCTTGCCCACCGGCGCCCGGCCCGGGGCCCGGTTGTGGTCGAGGACGATGGCGCACAGGTCGGGGTGTTCCCGGCGGGGGATGGGCATGAGCATGGCGGGCTCGTCGGGCGGCCGGGACAGGCCCAGGTGGACGGTGACGCAGATGGAGTACTCGATTCCCTCCACCACGTCCCGGCGGACGGGGTCGAGCTGGGGGTACACCGCGGCCATCTGGGGGGCGGCCAGAGCGATGACGGCGGCCGACGCCTCCTCGACGTGCTCGCCCTCGCCGGCCCGCTCCCAGGTGACGGCCACCGAGCCGTCCCGGTCCTCCACGGAAGTCACCCGGGCCGAGAGCTCCACGTTCAGGTGCCGGGCCAGGCCGCGGGGCAGAAAGTCGCTGCCCGTCGAGGAGTTGAAGAAGGCGCCGCCCAGGATGTTGCGCACGGCGAAGAGGAAGTCGACGACCGACAGACGCTCGGGCGAGGCCACGAACAGGCTTCCCAACGCCGGGGAGATGACCCACTCCAGGATCTCGGAGCCGAGGCGGCGGTCGGCGTAGGCCCGGGCCGTCTCGATGTCGAGGTCGGCAGCCTTGCCGAGGTCGTACCAGTCGAGGCGGTCGCCGGCCCGGACGAGATCGATCACCAGCTTGGCCGCCCGCAGCTTGGCGGCCGGGGAGAGGAGCCCGGTGCGGGCGGCGTCGCCCACCGGGTTCCCGCTGTGGACCCGGTGGACCGTGCCCTCCCGCAGGAACCCGACGAGGTCGGACGTCGGGGCCACCTCGCCGGCCAGGCCGGCATCGGCGATCAGGTTCACCATCTGCTTGTAGGTGGTGGGCAGGATGGCCGCCGCGGTGTCGACCCGGTAGCCGTCCCGGTCGATGGTCGACATCTTGCCGCCGACGTGGTCCTCGCCCTCGAGCACCAGCACGTCGAACCCCGCATTGCGCAGGCGGAACCCGGCGGTCAGGCCGGCGATGCCGGCGCCGACCACGATCACCCGATCCGAGGCGGGGCGGGGAACCGCGGTGGTCACTGCATCGCCATCCCGCCGTCGACGATCCAGTTCTGGCCGACGACGAAGTCGCTCTCCGGAGAGCACAGGAACAGGACCGTGGGCACCACGTGCTCGGGCTGCATGGCCTCTTTCAGGGCCTGCATCTCCATGAACATGTCGCCCATGATCGGGTCGGGCAGGAGGTTCTTGGTCGCCTCGGTGAAGGTCATCCCGGGGGCCACGGCCGTCACCCGGATGCCGACCTCGCCCAGCTCCTTGGCCAGGGCCCGGGTCATGGCCGCCACCGCCCCCTTGGAGGCGACGTAGTGGAGCAGCAGCGGCGGTCCGACGTAGTTGACCGTGGAGGAGACGTTGACGATCTTGCCGTATCGCTTGGCCCGCATGTGCGGGGTCACCGCCCGGGTGGCGAGCCAGACGCCCTTGATGTTGACGGCCAGCACCCGGTCGAACTCGGTGACCTCGAAGTCCTCGAATGCCTCCATGTGCAGGCCGTCGTAGATGGCGGCGTTGTTGATCAGGATGTCGATGGCGCCGTAGTGCTCGAGCGCCGCCGCCGCCATGGCCTCGCAGCTGGCCTTGTCGGTGACGTCGGTGGTGACGGCGATCGCCTCGCCGCCGGCCAGGGTGATGGCCTCGGCCACCTCCTTGGCCTTGCCCTCGGCGATCTCGGCGATGACCACCTTGGCGCCCTCGGCGGCGAGGGCCTCGGCGTAGGCCCGGCCCAGGCCCTGGCCGGCGCCGGTGACGATGGCGACCTTGCCCGTGAAGCGCGCCATCTACACGCCGCCCTTCTCGTCCAGGAACACCTTGTACTTGGGGAAGGCGGGCCGCATGGCCGGCAGCAGCTTCATGATCTTGGAGATCGGGCCCTTGACCTTGACCCGGCCCTTGGCCAGGGCCAGCGCCATGTTGAGCTCCCCGAGCCAGAAGGCGTGGCCGTCGTCGGCCGCCATCTCCAGCTCGATCTCGCTGGCCACCTCGCCCGGCGCCATGGTCACCACCGGCGGGTCGACGGTGCAGTCCACCAGCATGTCGCAGGCGGGCTCGGTGTAGACGATGTGGAAGGAGGTGTCGGCGGCGACGAACTTGGGCCGTAGGTCCTCGTCCTTGGTGATCTGCTCCAGGAAGGCCCCGATGGTGTCGTAGACCTCTTGGGCGTTGGCGAAGGTGGCCACTGGACTCCTCCTTGTGGGTCGTGGCTACATGTGGCGGGTGGAGACGGTGTGGGGTTCGGTGTAGGCGTAGAGCCCATCGGCGGCCAG
>JBOGFO010000340.1:0-6913 GCA_050743445.1 Acidimicrobiia bacterium | reverse complement strand
CCTCCGCGACCGGGAGCCTGCCGGTGTGGAGCGCGAGCGGCGGCGGGGTCGTCTCTTCACCACCGGCCTGTGGTACCACCGGCTCTGCCGAGCGTTGGCCGCCCCCCGCGTGGTCGGCCAACTCAGCTCGGCGTTGGCGGATGCGCCGCCCGCAGTGGCCGCGGGCGCACTGGCCTCGGTGGTGGAGCTTCCCGACGTGGTCGGCCTGATCTCCCTCCGGGAGCTGGCGTGGCCGATGGGCCAGGTGCTGCACCGGCACCGCCTGAACCTGATCACCCTCGAAGCCCTGTGCGCCGCACGCCGAGTCGGGGCGACGATCTGCCTCGCCGAAGCGAACGACAGTCCGATGCTGCGCGCGGCCGCCCGGGACCTCGAGGTCCCCGTGTTGGCCCTGGCGGCCTGACGAAGAACGAGAGTCGACAAGCCGGTAGCGAAGTGCAGCTGCCCGGATGATCCCTCCGCGCCGGTAGCGTGAGCAAGGCATGTCCGACAAGCTCATCGTCCGGGGCGCCCGGGAACACAACCTGAAGAACGTCAGCCTGGAGCTGCCCCGCGACCAGCTCATCGTCTTCACCGGGATCTCGGGGTCGGGCAAGTCGTCGTTGGCCTTCGACACCATCTACGCGGAGGGGCAGCGCCGCTACGTGGAGTCGCTGTCGGCCTACGCCCGCCAGTTCCTCGGCCAGATGGACAAGCCCGACGTCGACTTCATCGAGGGCCTCTCCCCGGCCATCTCCATCGACCAGAAGTCGGCCTCGCGCAACCCCCGGTCGACGGTCGGGACCATCACCGAGATCTACGACTACCTCCGGCTGCTCTACGCCCGGATCGGGGTGCCGCATTGCCCGAAGTGCGGCCGGCAGATCACCCGCCAGACCCCCCAGCAGATCGTGGACCGGGTCCTGGAGCTGCCCGAGGGGACCCGCTTCCAGGTCCTCGCCCCCGTGGTGCGGGGCCGCAAGGGTGAGTACGAGGGCCTGCTGGCCGACCTCGGCCGCCAGGGCTACACCCGGGCCCGGGTCGACGGCGAGGTCATCGAGCTCACGGGAACCGAAGCCGAGCGGCCCCGGCTGGCGCGCTACGAGCAGCACACCATCGAGGTGGTGGTCGACCGCCTCGTCAACCGCCCCGGCATCGAACGGCGCCTGACCGACTCGCTGGAGACCGCCCTGCGCCTGGCCGAGGGCGTGGCCGAGGTGGAGATCGTGGGTCGATCGGACCCCGGGGGCGCGGGGGGGTCCCCCGAAGACGGTGCCCAAGAGTCGGAAACCCTCATCTTCTCCCAGCACCTGGCCTGTGCCCACTGCGGCCTGTCCTTCGACGAGCTCGCCCCCCGGAACTTCTCCTTCAACTCCCCCTACGGGGCGTGCGAGCGCTGCGACGGGCTCGGCACCCGCTTCGAGGTCGACCCCGAGCTCGTCGTCCACGACGAGGACCTGCCCCTCACCGGCGGGGCCATCGCCCCCTGGGCCGGCTTCCGGGGCGAGTACTTCAACCGGGTCCTCCAGGCGGTGGCGGAAACCCACGGCTTCGACATGGATGTCCCGTGGAAGAAGCTGAAGAAGGCGCACCGCGAGGTGATCCTCCACGGCTCGGGGGACGTCCAGGTGCTGGTCCAGTACCGCAACCGCTACGGGCGGGCCCGCTCCTACAAGACCCGCTACGAGGGGGTCGTCCCCTGGCTGGAGCGGCGCCACTCCGAGGCGGAGAGCGACCGGACCCGGGAGCAGATCGAGGGCTACATGCGGGAGGTGCCCTGCCCGGCGTGCGGCGGCTCCCGGCTGCGCCCGGCCTCCCTGGCGGTGAAAATCGGCGGGAAGAGCATCTTCGAGGTCACCAGCCTGCCCATCTGTGACGCGGCCACGTTCTTCGCCGAGCTGGTCCTCTCCGAGCGGGACCGGATCATCGCCGAGCGGGTCCTCAAGGAGGTCAACGAACGGCTCGCCTTCCTGGTCGACGTGGGCCTCGACTACCTGTCGCTGGCCCGCTCGTCGGGGACGCTGGCCGGTGGCGAGGCCCAGCGCATCCGCCTCGCCTCCCAGATCGGCAGCGGGCTCGTCGGGGTCCTCTATGTCCTCGACGAGCCGTCCATCGGGTTGCACCAGCGGGACAACCGCCGGCTGATCGACACCATGGTGCGGCTGCGTAACCTGGGCAACACCGTCATCGTGGTGGAGCACGACGAGGAGACCATCCGGGTCGCCGACCACGTGGTCGACATCGGCCCCGGCGCCGGGCTCCACGGCGGGGAGATCGTCGTCTCGGGCACGGTCGACGAGCTCCGGGCCGAGCCCCGCTCCCTGACCGGCGCCTACCTCTCCGGGCGGCGCACCATCCCCGTCCCCGAGAAGCGCCGGGCGCCGGGCGAGCACGGCATCGTCGTCCGGGGGGCCCGGGAGCACAACCTGGCCGACATCGACGTGGAGTTCCCCCTCGGCTGCCTGGTGGCGGTCACCGGCGTGAGCGGGAGCGGCAAGTCGACCCTGGTCAACGACATCCTCAACCAGGCCCTGATGCAGAAGGTGTACCGGTCCAAGACGGTGCCCGGCCGCCACCGCACCATCGAGGGCACCGAGCACCTCGACAAGGTCATCACCATCGACCAGTCGCCCATCGGCCGGTCCCCCCGGTCGAACCCGGCCACCTACACCGGCGTGTTCGACAAGATCCGCAACCTGTTCGCCCAGACCCAGGAGGCCAAGGTCCGGGGCTACATGCCCGGGCGGTTCTCCTTCAACGTGAAGGGCGGCCGCTGCGAGGCCTGCGCCGGCGACGGGACCATCAAGATCGAGATGCATTTCCTGCCCGACGTCTACGTCCCCTGCGAGGTGTGCAAGGGCGCCCGCTACAACCGGGACACCCTCGACGTGACCTTCAAGGGCAGGAACATCGCCGAGGTGTTGGACCTGTCGGTGGAGGAGGGCTGCACGTTCTTCACCAACCAGCCCGCCATCTCCCGCCACCTCCAGACCCTGAACGACGTCGGGCTCGGCTACATCCGCCTGGGCCAGCCCGCCCCCACCCTGTCCGGGGGGGAGGCCCAGCGGGTGAAGCTCTCCTCCGAGCTGGCCAAGCGGGCCACCGGCCGGACGATCTACATCCTCGACGAGCCCACCACCGGCCTCCACTTCGAGGACGTGCGCCACCTGCTCGGCGTGCTCTCCCGGCTGGTTGACGCCGGCAACACGGTGCTGGTCATCGAGCACAACCTCGATGTGATCAAGACGGCCGATTGGGTCATCGATCTCGGGCCCGAGGGTGGCGGTGGCGGCGGGCGGGTGGTGGCCGAGGGGACGCCGGAGATGCTGGCCAAGGTGCCGGAGAGCTACACGGGCCAGTACCTGGCCGACGTCCTCAAGACCAAGAAGAAGACGAGGACGAAGACGGCGGCCCGCGCCTAGGGCTGCGGCCAGGCCTTCAGATTGTGGCCGATGAGCGAGGCCACGAGGAAGACGGCGAAGAGCGCCTGAGTCACCGCCAGACGCCGGCGGTCCATGAGCGTGGCCAGGCCGAGGAAGAGCGGAAAGGCCATGAGCAGGTCCCGGGGGCGCAGGCCGTCGAAGCGGGACACGGCGCTGACGGCGACGACCGTAAAGGCGTAGACCCAGAGCACTGTTGGCCCGCGGTGGCGGACCAGGGCCACCCCGGCGATCACGGCGAAGATCACGCACAGTCCGGCGCTGGCGACGATCATCGACTCCAGGGGGTTCCCGGCGAAGCGGAGCAGGTATTCGCCGGTGGCGAAGTTCACGCCTCCGCCCTGGCTCCAGGCCCGTTGCGCCTGGAGGTAGGCCAGGGGCTCGCCGGTGTGGACCCACAAGTAGGCGAAGAAGACCACAAGCCCGGCCGGAGCGAGGGCCGGCGCCACCATCGCCCGCCATTCCCCGCGGGCACGGATGGCACGCACCGCTTCCCACAGGCAGGCGACGACCAGGGCCAGGGCGGTGATCCGCGAGGCGGTGGCCAGCCCGGCGCACAGGCCGGCGAGCCACCAGCGACGCTGGAGGAGGCCCAGAAGGCACCCCGCGGCCAGGGCCAGGGTCAGGGCCTCGGCGTAGGCCATGGACAGCACCATGGAACCGGGAAAGAAGGCGAGGAGGAGGGCCGTGCGGTCGGCGATGGCCGGGCCGGCGACCTGCTCGACGAGCCGGTGGACCACTACCAGGGCCACGGCTCCGGCCACCAGCGAGACAAGGATCGCGGCCGCGGCATCGGAGACGGGCAGCAGCCAGGCCACGATGCGCACCGTCACCGGGTACAGCGGGAAGAAGGGGATGGCCGTCTTCGCCACCTCCCCGGTGGCGGCCGGGATCTCCGCCGGATAGCCGTGCCGGACGACCTCCAGGAACCACCCCGAATCCCACGCCGTCAGGAACTTCAACGCCGACGTCGCCGAAAGTGGAGAGGTGACGACCGCGGCCACGACCAGGGTCAGCAGGCGGGAAAGCAGGTACGGCGCCAGGGCGCGGCGCAGCCGGGACGGTCGCGGGGGTGCGTCCGGAGGGGCGGCGACGAGGACGGCGGTCAGGGCCGGCGGCCGTCGCGACGGCTGATCGGCGGGTCGATGACGTAGATGGGACGGTGCTTCGCCTCCTCGTAGATCCGGGCCAGGTAGGCGCCGAGGACCCCGAGGACGATGAGCTGCATGCCGCCGATCAGGAGGATGATGGTCACCAGCGAGTGCCAGCCGTCGACGAATGATCGGTTGGTGAGGCGGGCGACCAGCGTGAAGGCGAGAAAGGCGAGGCCGCCGCCGGTGGTGAGGAACCCGAGCCAGCAGGCCAGGCGGAGGGGGAGGCTGGTGAAGGCCATGATCCCGTCGAGGCCCAGCTTCACCATCTTTCCCAGCGTGTACTTCTTCTCACCGGCGTGACGGGCGGGGCGGTCGTAGGGCACGCCGATCTGCCGGAAGCCGGCCCAGCTGCGGAGACCTCGGAGGAAGCGGTTCTTTTCGGGCAGGTTTCGCAGGACGTCTGCCACCCGCCGGTCGATCAGACAGAAGTCTCCGGTGTCGACCGGTATGTCGACGTCGGCCACGGCGCGGAGCATCCGGTAGAAGAGGCCGGCGCTGGCCCGTTTGAACACCCCCTCGTCGCGGGACCGGCGTACGGCGTAGACGACGTCATGGCCCGCCTCCCACTGCTCGACGAGGGTGGGCAGCAGCTCGGGCGGGTCCTGGAGGTCGGCGTCGATGAAGACGACGGCGTCGCCCCGGGCATGATCCAGGCCGGCGGAGAGCGCAGCCTGGTGGCCGAAGTTGCGGGAGAAGGGAAGCAGCCGCACGGCGGGGTCGCGGCCGGCCAGCCCGCCGGCGATCTCACGCGACCGGTCCGCACTCCCGTCATCGACGAAGATGATCTCGTAGGAGCCGATCGACGCCAGGACAGGCGCCAGGCGCTCGTAGAGGGCGGTGAGGCTCTCCTCTTCGTTGTAGACGGGCACCACGATGGAGAGCCGCGGGATGTCGGCCGAAGCGGGCGCTGGATCGGCGGTCTCCGGTGCACCCGTCGTCGGCGCCGATTCCATGTCGGCAACCCAGCCGGCGAAGTCGTCCTCGCTGAGTCCGGCCAGCCCACTGGCGGTGTCGAGGCTCAGATTGCCGAGCAGGTACTCCCGCAACGCCATGCCCCGCAACCGCGCCTGGCTGGTGGGAAACCGGCGTTGGACGGGGACGACATCTGGCCGAGCGGAAAGGCTCACGTCAAGTGGATCGGCCCGTCAGGGAGCAATCTGAACGATCGCCCACTCATTCGCGTGGAAGTGCGAAGACCCACCACCCGCCGCTGATCAATGGACTCGCCGCCGGTTTGACCTGGTCCACGAGGTCCCAGTGATTCCGGGCGTACGCCACCTTGGGGTCTCCCCCGAGGAGAAGGACGTGGGTGGCTCCGTACTGGCGTTGCAGGGCCAGGACGTCGGCCGGGTCGAGCCCGGCGAACCCGGAGGCCAAGGAGGAACACTGGGCACCGCCGAGTGCCGCGACCCTCTCCTTGAACTCCTCCCAGTGTTGGCCGCCGTAGGGGAGGCGTTTGCAGTCAGCCACCACCGCCCGACCCGAAAGAGGGGCGAGCTGGCTGATTCGGGGTGCCGCCGCGACCACCGCACCGGCGGGCAAGACCTCCCTCAGATGGAGAGCGGCAGCAACCACCGGGTCGGATCGGTCGTAACTCAACGACACGGAGGGAAGTCCGCCGTGTCCGATCAGGATGACGGAGAAAACGGCCAGAGCGGCGCTGAGAACCGGGGCCGGCCCGGTCCGGGCCGTCGCAAGGGCTTCGCCTCTTGCGTCCGCGGCCCGGAAGACCGCCAAGGCCACCCCCGCCACCAGGATGGCCGTGACCAGGCCGGGGAGGAGCTCGTTCCGCAGGGGAAGGGAGGCATCCGGCGCGGTCATCCAGACACCGAGCAACACGAGGAAGCACGACAACCGGAACCTCGAGACACGCTGGCCGGTCGCGGGTGCGACCAGGGAGAGAAGGCCCAGCGCCGCAAAGGGCACGACGGTCGCCCCGAGGCGGTACACGTTCGAGGACTGGGCCAGGTGGCCTAGGACGGGGATGTCGAGGCGGTCGGCGGCCACGCCCAGGAGGAGGCCGGCCGCGGGAAGACCCGCAATCGGGACGAGAATCCGCCAGTTTTGGCGGTGTATGGCCACGAGGCCGAGCGCGAGCAGAAGGATCAGACTGCCGGTCAGGAGATAGTGGCCACTCCAAGAGTTGGCGTCGCAATGGAAGGGAACGGCCACCCGGCAGGCCTCCAGCCAACCGTCGCCGCTGCTGTCGATCTGGCGCCAGCGGGTAACGAGGACCGCTCCGGTCACCAGGGCTGTTGCCGTCCCAACGAGGGCGAGGCGGACTCGAGGCCGTACCCCCGTGGCAACGGCGGCCATGAGGAGGAGGACTGGGGCCAGGTT
>JBOGFO010000339.1:0-1935 GCA_050743445.1 Acidimicrobiia bacterium | reverse complement strand
AGTTGTTGCCGATCAGGGTGACGGTGTCGAAGGCGGAGCCGTCGGGGCGGAAGACCAGCATGCAGGTGACGAGTGCGCTGCCCCCGCTCACGAATACGGAGTCGACACCTTCCCGCGGGGCGTCGGCCGGGCCGGTGCGCAGGGCGGCGGAGCCGTGGTCGCCGGCGCCGGTCTGGCCGACGTAGAGGCCTACGACCCGCTGCGGTTCGTCGAAGCGGATCTCGACCACGTTGTCGCCGTAGCGGCGGTCCTCCGGGCGTTCGCCGGCGTCGCGCCACCGGACCCCGTTGCCTTCGCTGATGGTGCCGGTGGACGGAGCGAAGATCGACAGGGTCTCGGGCTCGGCCGTCCGGGCCCGGGTGAGCGGGTTGAGGTTGTCGGCCGACAGGCGGATGCCGGGGATCGCCTCGGAGGGGTCGGTGCCGGTGGGCAGGTCGTCGAAGTCGATGATCTCCGCCCCGTCCGGTGGGCTGCACCGGGGCCTGAAGCCCGGCTCGTCGAGGCGGGCCAGACCCTCCTCGTCGAGGCGCACGGTGGTGGACGGCGCGTAGAGGCCGGTGCCGAGGCCGGCGCCGGCCGTTCCCGCCAGGAGGGCGGGTGCGGGGCGGGGGGGAGCAGGCGGCGCCCCGGGGCCGGGAGGCGCAGTGGTGGTCGTCGTGGTCGACGTGCTGCTCGACGACGTGGTCGTCGACGGGGCGATCGACGTCGGCGCGGTCGAGGTCGAGGTCGTAGACGACGAGGTGGACGACTCTGGCTCGGTGGAGGTGGTCGACTCCTCCGGCCGGGTGGTCGTGGTGGTGGACTCCGGAGGCTCCGTGGTCGTCGTGGTGCTCGAGGTTGTGGTGGTCGGTGGGGGTGTGACCCTGAAGTTCGCCGTCCGGCTAGTGCTCTTCGGGCACGGGGGCTCCGCGTTCGGGCTGCAGGCGGTCACGGTGTGGTCCCCGGGCGACGCGTTCGGAGGAATCGAGAACGAAACCGAGAAGTTGCCGTTGTCGTCGGGTGTAGCCCCGCGCAGGAAGGCGGAATCGAAGTAGAGACCGACGCTGCCCTGCGTCCAGCCCCGACCGATGGCGAGAACGCGGCTGCCGGCCGGGCCCTCACTGGGGTCGAGACCGAACGTCGTCGATTGCTGAGCCTGCGTTCCCGGCGCCAGGGGACCGAGGGCGAGGACGACGGTGAGAAGGACGAAGACCCGCAGCCCACGCATTGCTAAACGAGATTAGATCGGCGGCTTCCCGGCGCCGGGGCACCCGCCTTGGGCCCGGCGTGGCAGGGGGTGGTAAACCACCATCGCCATGTACACCGATATCCGCTACGAGGCCGGCGACGGGATCGCCACCATCACCATCTCCCGGCCGGAGGTCCTCAACGCGCTGCGCCCGCTCACGGTCGAGGAGATGATCGAGGCCTTCCACGAGGCCTGGGCCGACCGCACGGTCGGGGTCGTCATCCTCACCGGCGCCGGCGACCGGGCTTTCTGCGTCGGAGGTGATGCCACCGCCCGGGCCGACGACGGCGGCTACAAGTCCGCTCCGGGACAGCGCCCGGCCCGGTCCGACCTCGGGATCGACATGGAGGACCTCCACACCGCCATCCGGGACATCCCCAAGCCCGTCATCGCCGCCGTCAACGGCTACGCCATCGGCGGGGGGCACGTCCTCCATGTGCTGTGCGACCTCACCATCGCCGCCGATCACGCCCGGTTCGGCCAGGTCGGCCCCAAGGTGGGCAGCGTCGACCCCGGTTTCGGCACCGCCTACCTGACCCGCCTGGTGGGCGAGAAGCGGGCCCGGGAGATCTGGTACCTGTGCCGGCAGTACAGCGCCGCCGAGGCGTTGCAGATGGGCCTGGTCAACGCCGTGGTGCCCGGCGAGCGTCTCATGGACGAGGCCCGGGCCTGGTCCGGGGAGCTGCTGGAGCGCAGCCCCACCGCCC
>JBOGFO010000338.1:0-4913 GCA_050743445.1 Acidimicrobiia bacterium | reverse complement strand
GCCAGGGCGTCGGCCACCGCCGGGCGCAGCGCCGGGTTGCGGGCCGCCTCCAGGTACATCTGGTACTGGGCCACGAGCACGCCGGGGGCGCGTTCGACGAGCCGGGCGGCCAGGCGCTCGGCGATGTCCTGGGCGCTGGCCCCGGGCTCGGCCACCGCCATGGCCAGGGCCTGGAGCTCGGCCACCCGCTCGGCCACGTGCAGCTTCAGCGCCTCCTCGATGAGCTGGGAGACGGAGGAGAAGTAGTAGGTCGTGGACGCCAGCGGCAGCCCGGCCCGCTCGGCCACGGCCCGGTGGGTGACGGACCTGGCCCCGGTCTCGCCCAGCAGCTCGATGGTGGCCCGCAGCAGGGCCTCCCGCCGGCGGCGGCTGCGGTCCTGCTGGGGCGAAGGTCCGTTCGCCATTGACATCCTCTCGAGAAAACTGGTACATGTGTACCACTTCCAACGACGGAGGTCAGCACCATGACGGGACGAGTCCGGGTTCGGGATCTGATCGCAACGCTGATGGCAACGCTGGCCCTGGCGGCCGGCGTGCTCACGGGAAGCGGGCCGGCATCGGCCGGCTCCACCCGGCCCGCCGGATCGGCGGGCGCCCTCGCCGGACCGGACGCCGATCCCTTCTACCGTCCGCCGGCCGGCTTCGAGTCGGCGGCGCCGGGCACGGTGTTCGCGTCGCGGGCCGTCACCGTCAAGGGCCTCGGCCTGCCCGTTCCGGTCGCCGCCCACCAGTTCCTCGTCCGCTCCTCCGACGCCCACGACGCCCCGGTGGCGGTGGCGGGCACGGTGATGGTGCCGTCCGGCCCCTACCCCGGCACCCGGCCGCTGGTCTCCTACCAGCCCGCCATCGACAGCCTGGGCGACCAGTGCAACCCCTCGTACACCCTCCGGGCCGGCACCGAGAAGGAGCTCGGCCTCATGATGCAGGCCCTCATGCTCGGCTGGGCCGTCGTGGTCACCGACTACCAGGGCCCCGACGACGCCTTCGCCGCCGGCCGGATGGCGGGCCACGCCGTCCTCGACGGGATCCGGGCCGCGGTGTCCCTCCCCGAAGCCGGTCTGGCCGGGACGGCCACACCCGTGGGGATGTGGGGCTACTCGGGTGGGGGCCTGGCCACCAGCTGGGCGGCCGAGCTCCAGCCCGCCTACGCCCCCGAGCTCAACGTGGTCGGCGTGGCCTCCGGAGGCACGCCCGCCGATCTCATCGCCGCCGCCCGCCAGGTGGACGGCGGGCTCGCCTCCGGTCTCGTGCTCCTGGCCTCGGCCGGGATCAGCCGGGCCTACCCGGAGATGCTGGCCCTCCTCGACGAGGACGGCCGGGCCATGCTCGACCGCATCGGGGACATGTGCGTGGGCGAGGCGGTCGCGTCCTTCCCCTTCCGCCGCCTCAATGAGTTCACCCACTCCGCGGACCCGCTCTCCGAGCCGGTGGCCGTCGAGGTGATGGAGCGCAACCACCTCGGCCGCCAGGCCCCGGGCGCCCCGGTGTTCCTCTTCCACTCCCTCTTCGACGAGCTGATCCCCCACGGAGTCGCCCGCCAGCTGAGCTCCGACTGGTGCGCCCAGGGGGTCACGGTGTCCTTCTACACCGACGTGCTGAGCGAGCACTCGAGCCTGGCCGTGACGGGCGCTCCGCTGGCCGTGAGCTACCTGGGCTCGCGCTTCGCCGGCCTCCCGGCACCGAACACCTGCCTTTAACCGCCTCTGACCAAACGCTGAACACCGTCTGAAAGAACCCCGCCGGGGTGGTCAGCGGGCCCGGCAACCTGATACACACCTGTATCGGTGAGGGGACTGTGTGGGACGCGACATCGACTGATGCTCCCGGTGGCCCTGATGGTGGCGGCCGCGGCGGCGCCGTTCGACCCGACGGCGAAGCCGGCCCGGGCCGCCGTGCCGCCGGTGGTGCGGTTCGTGGCCTTCAACCTCTGCGGGGCCCTCTGCAACCACGGCACGGTCGACCGGCCCGGGTCGGACAACGATGTGGTGGACCACGTCGCCTCGCTGCTCACTGGCGAGCGGCCCCACGTCGTGATCCTCAACGAGGTGTGCAACGCCCAGCACGCCCGGCTGGTCCAGGTGCTCGAGGGGCGGGGCTTTCCGATGCGGGGCGCCTTCCACGCCCAGCGCACGGACAGCCGCTGCCCGGCCCATGAGGGGCGGCGGCTCTTCGGCGACACCGTGCTGTCCTCCGGTCCGGTGGAGGGGCACGAGGTCAAGCGCCTCTCCAACCGGCCCTCCGGCGGGGAGCGCCGATCGCTCCTGTGCCTGCGGACCACGATCCACGGCCGGCGGCTGCTGGCCTGCGGGCTCCACCTCGTCGCCCGCGACCCCCACTGGCACGCCCGCCAGGTCGACGAGACGGTGCGCTTCGTCCGGGAGCGCTCGAAGGAGATCCCGGTCGTCGTGGCCGGCGACTTCAACGCCGGCCCCCACGAGCTCCGCCGCCTGACCGACTCCGCCCAGGGCGGGTTCCACACCGACGTCGACCACGCCGATGACCAACCGACCCACGGCGGGAAGAAGATCGACTACTTCTTCGTCCCCGATTCCCGCTTCCACGACCTCTCCGGCCGGGTGCGGTCGTCCCGCTGGTCCGACCATCGCATCCTGCTGGGCGAGGCGCGCTTCGCCTCCTGAATCGGCTCGCTAGTCGGTGGGGCCGGAGGCGGGTGGCGGGCAGGGGGTGTCGGGCAGCGCCGCCCCGGGCCGGTAGGTGGCGCCGACGGCGAGGTCCTTGTGGCGCTCTCCATCGCCGGTGCCACCGCCCCAGACGATCATCTCCTCGCCCGTCCACACCGCCGACCCGTAGGCCGGCGTCGCTTCGTGGGGATCGTCCTCGAGGACGGCCCACCGGTCGGACCCCGGGTCGTAGGCGGCGGGAAGCACCGGCTCGCCCTGGGCCTCGGCGCCACCCCAGACGAGCAGCTGGGAGCCGGTCCAGACGGCGGCCCAGGCCGTCACCCCCGGGCCCGCCGATCGGCATTCGGGCAGCGATCGCCACGTGTCGGTACCGGGGTCGTAGGCCAGCCCGGAGGCGGGGAAGATCACCTCGCCGCCCGTCCAGATCCCCGCCGGGCACGGTTGGCGGCAGTCGAGCTCGTGGGGTGCCGGCCGGATGGGCGTCCACGAGTCCGCCCCCGGGTCGTAGATGGCGCCGTCCAGGCGGGTGCCCTCCCCCACCCGGGTCCCCCCGGCGACGAGCACCCGATCACCGATGGGGGCGATGGACGGGGCCACCCGGCCGTCGAGGGGTCCGGGCGACATGACGGTCCACTCGTCCCCGGTGGGCGAGTACACGGCCCCGTCGGCCAGCCCGCCGTCGTTGGGCCGGCCGACCTCCCGCCCGCCCCAGACCACGAGCTGGCGGCTGGTCCAGGCCGCCGCCATCTCGGATCGGGGCACGAGCGGGAAGGTTCGGATCCGGCGCCATTCGTTCGCGTCCGGCGACCAGGCGGCCCCGTCCGGGAAGTCGGCCTCGGGCCCGGCGGCGACGCCGATGCCACTGCCGGAACCACCCCAGACGAGCATCTCCCGGCCCGTCCAGACGCCGATGTGCCCGCTGCGGGCCTGGATCGGGGCCTGGGGAAGGCGCCGCCACGTGCCGGTGGACGGCCGGTAGGCCGCCCCGTCGTCGAGCCCGCCGGTCGACCCCCGGGAACCGCCCCAGATCACCATCTCGTCGCCCGTCCAGACCGCCGAATGCTGCGACCGGCCCGACAGCGTCGTCCGCTTGATCGTCCGCCACCGGGGGGAGAGCGCCTCCAGGGCATCGTCGACCCGGGCATCGTCGCCGGTACCGGCCCCGCCGGCGGGCGGGGCCGCGACATCCTGGCTGCCCTTGCAGCCGCCGGCGGTCAACATGACGGCGACCAGGACCAGGACCCGGGCCCGGAGGCCGCCCGGGGCCGGGCGGCGGCGGGGCCGGGGTGAGGTGTGGTAGTCCTCGGCCTCCTGGTGCGGGTCCGTCTGCGTCACCGGAGCCGAGGGTACTTGCGGGCCCGGGGCCGGAGACGTCGAATTGCGGCCGGGAAACCAGCAACGACACGGGGCGGTGATCACTTGGCCGGCGGTGAAGAGCGGGACGGGGTGGCGCTCACCAACCTCGACCAGCCGCTGTTCGACGGGGCCGAGGCCACCAAACGGGACCTGGTCGACTACCTCGACGCCATGGCCGACCGGATCATCCCGGTGCTGGCCGACCGGCCCCTGTCGGTCGTCCGCGTGCACCGGGGCGACGCCCCCTTCATGCAGAAGAACGTGCCCAAGTACACCCCGGAGTGGGTGCGGACGGTCACGATCTGGGCCGAGGCGTCCAGGCGCGAGGTGGCCTACGCCCTCGCCAACGACCGCCGCACGCTGCTGTGGTTCGCCAACCAGCGGGCCGTCGAGTACCACCCGACCCTGGTGCAGGCCGGCGGCTGGGACCGGCCGACCCACCTCGTGCTCGACCTCGACCCCCCCGAGGGGGACGGGTTCGGCCTCGCCGTCCGGGCCGCCCACCTGGTGCGCCAGGCCCTGGCCGACGCCGGCCTGGCCGGGGCGGTCAAGACCAGCGGCGCCAAGGGCGTCCACGTCTTCGTCCCGGTGGCCGAGGGAACCGCCATCGACGACGCCGCCGCCGCCACCCGGGCCATGGCCGTGCGGGCCGAGCGCCTCGACCCCGCTCTGGCCACGACGGCCTTCATCAAGGAGGACCGGGGCGGGAAGGTGTTCCTCGACTCCACCCGGGCCGGAGGAGCCACGGTGGTGGCCGCCTACAGCCCCCGGATCCGGCCCGGCGTGTCGGTGTCGTTCCCGGTGGGCTGGGACGACCTCGATGCCGTCGCCCCGGCCGACTTCACCCTGCATACGGCGCCGGGCCTCCTGGCCGGGGCCGACCCCTGGGCCGGGCTCATGCCCTCACCCCAGGAC
>JBOGFO010000337.1:0-5159 GCA_050743445.1 Acidimicrobiia bacterium | reverse complement strand
CCCCAGGGTCACGGGGGGTGCCCCCCGAACCCCCAGGGTCACGGGGGGTGCCCCCCGAACCCCCAGGGTCGTCGCCGAGCTCGCGGATGAAAGCCAGTACCGTCGGGTTCTCGGCGGAGAGGACCTCGAAGCTGCCCACGCCGAAGAGGGGATGGCGCTTGCGTACGGCCATCATGCGCTGGATCCAGTGCAGCAGGGACGACGGGTTCCGCAGCTCGGCTTCCACGTTGAGGGCCTGGAAGCCGTACACCGGGTCCATGATGGGCGCCGAGTAGAGCTGGGCCCAGTCGGCCCGGGAGAACCCGGCGTTGCGGTCCGGGGCCCACTGCATGGGTGTGCGCACGCCGTCGCGGTCACCGAGGAAGACGTTGTCGCCCATGCCGATCTCGTCGCCGTAGTAGAGGATCGGGCTGCCCGGGAGCGAGAAGAGCAGGGCGTGGAACAGCTCCATGACCCGGCGGTCGTTTTCCACCAGGGGGGCGAGACGCCGGCGGATCCCCAGGTTCAGCTTCATCCGGGGGTCCTTGGCGTACTCGGTGTACATGTAGTCCCGTTCCTCGTCGGTGACCATCTCGAGCGTCAGCTCGTCGTGGTTGCGCAGGAAGATCCCCCACTGACAACCGGGGGGGACGTCGGGAGTCTGGGCCAGGATCTCGGTGATGGGGTGGCGCTGGGCCCGGCGCAGGGCCATGAACATGCGGGGCATGAGCGGGAAGTTGAAGCACATGTGGCACTCGTCGGAATCGCCGAAGTAGTCGACGACGTCGCCCGGCCACTGGTTCGCCTCGGCCAGGAGGACGCGGCCCTTGTAGCCGGCGTCGACCTCGCGACGGATGCGCTTCAGGAAGAGGTGGGTCTCCTTCAGGTTCTCGCAGTTGGTCCCGTCCCGCTCGAAGAGGTAGGGGACGGCGTCGAGGCGGAACCCGTCGAGGCCCAGGTTGAGCCAGAAGCGGAGCACCCCGATCAACGCCTCGGCCACCTCGGCGTTGTCGAAGTTCAGGTCGGGCTGATGGGAGAAGAACCGGTGCCAGTAGTACTGCTGGCGGTCGGGGTCCCAGGCCCAGTTGGAGCGCTCGGTGTCGGTGAAGATGATCCGGGCGTCGGGGTAGCGCTGGTCGGTGTCGGACCACACGTACCAGTCGGCCTTGGGATTGTCCTGGTCCTGGCGTGATTCCTGGAACCAGGGGTGCTGGTCGGAGGTGTGGTTCACGACCAGGTCGGCGATGATGCGGATGCCCCGCTTGTGGGCCTCCTCGATCAGGCGGACGGCGTCGCCGAGCTTGCCGTACTCGGGGAGGATGATGAAGTAGTCGGAGATGTCGTAGCCGCCGTCGCGCAGCGGCGAGGAGTAGAAGGGCAGCAGCCACAGGCAGTCGACACCCAGCCAGGACAGGTAGTCGAGCTTCTCGATGAGCCCCTGGATGTCGCCCGTCCCGTCGCCGTTGGCGTCGAAGAAGCTGCGGACGGAGACCTCGTAGAAGACGGCCCGCTGGAACCAGCTCTCGTCACTGCGGTCGATCTCGGTCACGAGGGGGCCACCCCCTCCCCCGGGCACGTCACGACATCTCCCAGGCCGGCATCCAGCGCAGATGCAACACGTGAGCGGGTTGATCCGGAGTGAGGCGCACGTAGGGGTTGGGACCGTTCCAGACGTAGGTCACGCCGGTGAGCTCGTCGTAGGCCTCGTAGGGAGCGTCGGTGGGCAGGCCGAGGAGGCCGAGGTCGATGGCGATCACGTCGTCGTGGGGGTGGTAAGGGTCGAGGTTGGCGACCACGAGGATCACGTCGTCGCGCTCCTCGGTCATCTTGGACCACACCAGCAGCCACTCGTTGTTGGAGTGGTGGAACTGGATGTTGGTGAGGTCCTGGAGCGCAGGATGCCGGCGCCGGATGTCGTTCACGGCGGCGATGAAGGAGCCCAGGTTGCCCGGCGTCTCGAAGTCGCGGTCCTTGATTTCGTACTTCTCGGACTCGAAGTACTCCTCGTTGGTCGGCGACATGGGCACGTTCTCGCCCAGCTCGTAGCCGGAGTAGATCCCGTAGGAGGGGGTCATCATGGCGGCCAGGATCAGGCGCAGCTTGAAGGCTCCGAGCGGGCCGTCCCGGAGCGGGCCGGAGAGGATGTCGGGGGTGTTGGGCCAGAAGTTGGGCCGCATGTAGTCGGCCTTGGGGCCGTGGGCGATCTCGGTCAGGTACTCGATGAACTCCGCCTTGGTGTTGCGCCAGGTGAAGTAGGTGTAGCTCTGAGTGAAGCCCACCTCGGCCAGACGGGCCATCACCTTGGGCCGGGTGAAGGCCTCGGCCAGGAAGAGCACGTCGGGGTACTGGCGCTGCACCTCGGCGATGACCCACTCCCAGAAGGCGAACGGCTTCGTGTGGGGGTTGTCGACCCGGAAGATCCGGATGCCGTGCCCGATCCAGAAGAAGAGGATCTCGCGGCACGCCTCCCAGAGCGCCTGCCGGTCGGCGTCTGCTTGTTGGGGGGACACCCCCGGCCCCGGGGCCGGCCACATGTTGAGCGGGTAGATGTCCTGGTACTTCTTCGGCGGGTTCTCGGCGTACTTGATGGTGCCGTCCGGCCGGTGGTGGAACCACTCCGGGTGCTCGGCGAGCCAGGGGTGCTCGGGGGAGCACTGCAGGGCGTAGTCGATGGCGACCTCCATCCCCGCCGCCCGGGTCTCGGCCACGAGGAAGTCGAAGTCGTCGAACGTGCCCAGCTCGGGATGAAGCGCGGTGTGCCCGCCCTCCTCGGCCCCGATGGCCCACGGGCTGCCGGGATCCTCCGGGGCGGGCTCGGGCGAGTTGTTCCGGCCCTTGCGGAAGCTGCGCCCGATGGGGTGGACAGGCGGGAGATAGACGATGTCGAAGCCCATGCCCGCCACCCGGTGGAGCTGGCCGGCCGCGCCCCGCAGGCCGCCGCAGGACCGGGGGAAGAGCTCGTACCAGGCCCCGACCTGGGCCCGTTCCCGGTCGACCCACAGCGGCCGGGTCTCGGACCGGGCCAGGTCGGTGGGGTCGGGCACCTCGGTGAGGAGCTCGACCAGCACCGGATCGAACGCTCTGGCCAGCCGCCCGGGGATGGGAGCGCCGGCGTCGCGCAGGCCGTCCGCCGCCGCCCGGACCCGTTCCCGGTCGGCCTTGCTGACGCGTTCGGCGGCGGCCTCGAGCAGCAGGGCCCCCTCCTCCAGCTCGACATCGACCGGCTGGCCCGCCTCCAGCTTCACGGTCACCGCATGGCGCCAGGTGGCCAGCCAGTCGGTCCAGCCCTCGATGATGAACTCGTGGGCGCCGAGCGAGCTGGGGGTGACGACCGCTTCGAAGCGGTCGTTACCCACCCCCGTCATGGGCTGGACCTCCCACTTGCCCTCCGGCGACCGTCCGCCGGGTGGACGGCCGCTGTCGGCCGCCCTCCACCGCACCCGGGCGGCGATGATGTCGTGGCCGTCGCGGAACACGTCCGCCGCCACGGTCACGGGCCGGCCCACGACCGCCTTGGCGGGATAGCCGTTGGGGGTCCGGGGGGTGATGTTCTCGATGATGACGCGGTCGCCCACGGTCTAGAGGTCTACCACCCGGAGCGGGGCCGAAACCCAGCGACTTCCGGGAACCGCCGGTCGCAGATCGCAGCGGCGCCTACGACGCCAGGCGGTCGCCCTCCAACCACTCGACCCGGAACCCCTGCGAGCGCAGCAGCTCGGCCTGCTTCTCCTCCAGGCGGATGGTGGCCTCGGCCCAGCCCGAGGTCGAGCCCGTGATGGCGACCAGGGCCGCCAGGCGGCCTTCGCGGCGGACCACCCGGGCGCCGGGAACCAGCAGCCCGTCCATGTTGTCGGGCAGGAGGTGGCCCAGCGTGGCGGCCACGTTGAGCAACCGGGGCCGGGAAGCCGTCGCCGCCGGAGCGATCTCGGCTTCGGGGAGGTTGGCGACCTCGGCGACCTCGTCTTGGGAGGCGTCGATCCCGGCCGGGGTGCGGATGTCGATCTCCATGTCGACCACCACCGGCCGGCGCTCGAGCACACCGACGGCCGCGTCGCGCTCGGACTCCGCCATCCGCTGCGCCTTCTGGGCCGCGAGCCGCATGGCCTCGGCGCCGTCCAAGCCGGCCTTGGCGGTGGCCTCGGCGGCCCGGGAGACCGACAGGGCGGCCTCGGCTCGGGCGAGCGTCGCACGAGCTTCGTCCCGCTCCGCTTCGACGGCGGCCAGGTTGGCCCGGGTCATGGCGAGCTCCTGGTGGGCCCGGCGCAGGGCGCGCAGGTCGTCGTCCCGGTCTTCGGCGACCGTCTGGGCCTGGGACTCGTAGGCGGCGAGGCCCTCGAGAGCCTCCTTGGCCTTGGCCTCCCAGTGGTTGGCCCGGGAACGCTCGCGGTCTTGTTCGCCGCGAGCGGCCCGGACCTGCGCCCCGTTGGTTTCGGCCGCCGCCCGCGTGTCGACGAGCGCGGCGGAGCAGTCGTTCATCCGGGTGCCGATCTCATGGATGGCGGCCTCGAGATCGTGCATTGCCCTTGTGCGGTCACCCCGCCAATGGGGATCACAGCTGCGCGACGCCAATTCGACGATTCGCCATAGGGCGTCGTTCACCGTCATCTCCTCTGGTGCCACGCGAAGTCCTCTCCCTGACTGCCAGCGCACAAACCCCGGACATCGACGCGACGCGACGGCGAAGAGCCAGACGACCGAGGACGCTTAAGTAGTTCGACCACCCAAAGCGACATTCCTCCCCCAACGCGGCAAATCGGACAATTGCGTTGGCCCCGGGCGGGCGTCCGACCGGCCGCCAAGGACGCGTTAGCGTTCCTGCCCGATGAGGGCACTGAGAAGTTTCACCGTCCGGGCCAGGCTCCCCGAGCCGCTGGCTCCCCTGCACGCTCTGGCCTACAACCTCCGGTGGGCCTGGGACGAGCGGTCCCGCGACCTGTTCCGCTGGCTGGACCCCGACTGCTGGGAGGCCTCAGGCCACGATCCCGTGCGGCTGCTGGGGCTGGTGCGCCGGGAGCGGCTCGAGGCGATGGCCTCCGATCCCGGCTTCATGGCCTTCATGGTCGAGGTCCACGAGGAGCACATCCGCTACGTCTCCGGGCCCCGGTGGTTCCAGGGCCGGGACGACACGCCGCTGCGCTCCGTGGCCTACTTCTCGCCCGAGTTCGGCATCACCGAGGCGC
>JBOGFO010000336.1:0-5510 GCA_050743445.1 Acidimicrobiia bacterium | reverse complement strand
CAGCACCTCGGCCTCGCGCGCGCGGCGCCTGCGCTCCGCGAGGGCCCCCGAGGCCTCCTGCCACGCGCGGTGCTCGCGCAGCGCCTGCTGCAGCTCCGCGATGCCCTGCCCCTGCTCCGCGCTCACGCGCAGCACCGGGGGCCTCCAGGCCTTGCCCTCGCCGCGCGCGCGCTGCACCTCCTCGCCCATCTGCAGCATGCTCTCCAGCTCCGCGGTCGCGCGGTCGGCGCCCTCGCGGTCGCTCTTGTTGATGACGAACACGTCGCCGATCTCCATGATCCCGGCTTTGATGGCCTGCACCTCGTCGCCGAGGCCCGGCGCGGTGACCACCACCACGGTGTCCGCTGTGCGCACGACATCGACCTCGCCCTGCCCCACGCCTACCGTCTCGACGAGCACGAGGTCCTTGCCCATGGCTTCCAGGACGCGCACCGCGTCGTGCGTCGCGCGCGCGAGGCCCCCGAGGTGGCCGCGCGTGCCCATGCTGCGGATGAACACGTCGGGGTCCGTGGCCCGGCGCTGCATGCGCACCCGGTCGCCGAGGATGGCGCCCCCCGAGAACGGGCTGGAGGGGTCGACGGCCAGGACACCGACCTCGACGTCGTCGCGGCGGAGGCGGGCGATGAGCCGGTCGGTCAGGGTCGACTTGCCCGAGCCGGGCGCTCCCGTGATCCCGACGGTGTAGGCCGAGCCGGTGTGGGGGAACAGGCGGGAGATGGCCTGCCGGGCCGCCTCCCCGCCCGACTCGACCAGGGTGATGAGGCGGGCGACGGAGGCGCGCTGGCCGGCCAGCGTGCCCTCCACCAGCGCGGCCGGGTCTCGGGCGGCGGGCGTCACGACCCGGCGGCGCGTCCTAGACGGCTTCGACGGAGGTGACGCCGGGGACGCGGTCCTTCAGGATCCGCTCCACTCCGCCCTTGAGGGTGAGCCATGAGATGGAGCAGCTGTCACAGGCCCCGGTCAGCTTCACCTTCACGACACCGTCCTCGGTCCCGACGTACTCGATGTCGCCGCCGTCCATCTGGAGGGCGGGTCGGATGGCGTCGATGGCCTCCAAGATGGCGGTTTCCATATCCCCGAGACTACTGCTCAGGCCGTCAGGCGGCGGACGTCAGCGCCGAGGGAGCTGAGGGTGCCGGGCAGATCCCGGTAGCCCCGGTCCACGTGGTGGACGTCGTGGATGACGGTCTCGCCGTCGGCAGCCAGGGCGGCGAGCACGAGGGCGGCGCCGGCCCGGACGTCGAGGGCCCGCACGGGGGCGCCCGAGAGGCGCTCGACCCCCCGGACCACGGCATGCCGGCCCTCGGTGCGGACATCGGCCCCCATCCGGGCCAGCTCGGACACGAAGGCGAAGCGCCCGTCGAAGAGATTCTCGGTCACGATCCCGCTGCCCCGGGCCACGCACAGGAGAGCCACGGCCTGGGGCATGAAGTCGGTGGCGAAGCCCGGGTAGGGCAGCGTGGCGATGTCGACGGCCTGCAGCCGGCTCCGGGCGAAGGCCCAGATCCCGTCGGCCGTGGGCGAGACCTTCATGCCCATGGCCCCCAGCTTCATGGCCAGCATCTCCAGATGCTCCAGGCGGGGGCCGATGAGGCTGATCTCGCCGCCGGCGATCCCGCAGGCGATGAGCAGGGTGCCGGCCTCGATGCGGTCGGCCATGAGCTCGGCGTCGACCGGGGTGAGCTCGCTGACGCCCTCCACCGTGATGGTGGAGGTGCCGGCCCCCACGACCTGGGCGCCCATGCGGGTGAGGTAGGCGGCCAGGGCGGTGATCTCCGGCTCCCGGGCCGCGTTCTCGATGACGGTCTTGCCCTTGGCCCGCACCGCGGCTGTGAGGAGGTTCTCGGTGGCGCCGACGCTGGGGAACTCGAGGACGACGCGGGCTCCCCGCAGGGCGGTGGTGCGGGCCTCGATGAAACCGTGGACCACCTCGGCCTCGACGCCCATGGCCTCGAGGCCCCGCAGGTGCATGTCGAGGCGGCGGCTGCCGATGGCGTCGCCCCCGGGGAGCGCCACCCGGGCCTCGCCGCACCGGCCGAGCAGCGGCCCGAGCACGTTGATGGAGGCCCGCATGCGGCTGACCAGCTCGTAGGGCGCCTCCGGGACGAGGTCGCCGCTGGTGTCCACCCTGAGGGTCTCGGGCCCGGTCCACTCCACCCCGGCCCCGATCGCCTGCATGACCTCGACCATCACGTCGCAGTCCACGACGGGCGGCATGTTGGTGAACGTGGAGACGCCCGGAGCCAGGATGGCGGCGGCCAGCTGCTTCAGGCCCGAGTTCTTGGTGGCCCCCGAGACCCGGATCTCGCCTTCGAGCGGCGGTCCGGGACGGACGGCGAAGCGATCGCTCATTGCAGTCGATGGTACGTCCGGTCGGGAGCGGGCGGGGGGAATCCCCTCAGCGGTTCTGGTAGTTGGGTGTGCGGCCGCCGGCGAAGGCGGAGACGGCCTCGACGAAGTCGGCCGAGCGGATGCAGTGGGCCTGGCCCACGGCCGCCTCCCGGAGGCCCTCGGCCAGCGTCTGGCCGGCGGCGGCGTCGATGGCCCGCTTGGATCCGGAGACGGCGATGGGCGGTTGGGCGGCCAGGGTCTCGGCCAGCTTCCCCACCTCGATCTCGAGCTCGTCGTCGTCCACCAGCCGGTTGGCCAGGCCGATGCGGTAGGCCTCCTCGGCGTCGATCTGGTCGCCCGTCCAGATGAGCTCCTTGGCCTTGGCCGGCCCCACCACGCGGGGCAGCCAGTAGAGGCCGCCGAGGTCGGGCAGCAGGCCGTAGCGGTGCTCGGGCAGGCCGAGCTTCGTTCCCCGGGCCACGATCCGCAGGTCGCAGGCCAGCGCCAGCTGCATCCCGGCCCCGAGGGCGTAGCCCCGGACGGCGGCGATGGTCGGGTAAGGAGCCTCCGCCAGCCAGGTGTAGCACCCCTGGATGTCGGTGATGGCCGTCACCAGGCGGTCCTCGCCCGTGGTCTCCGCCGGCCCGCCCGACCCCGCTTCGGTGAAGAGGCCCCCGGCCTGCGCCGGGTTGAAGTTGGAGGTGTCGATGCCGCTGGAGAAGGCCCGGCCCTCGCCGATCACCACCAGGGCCCGCAGCTCCGGGTCGGCCACCAGCTCGCTTCCGAGCTTGGCGATGTCCCGCCACATGGCGAAGGTCCAGGAGTTGAGCTTGTCGGGGCGGTTGAGGCGCAGCCACCCCACCGGGCCCTGCCGTTCGAAGACGAGGTGTTCCATGGCGCGGGAGGCTACCCAGCGGCGAGGGCGGTCACCCAAGCCACCGTCACCTCGGCCACCTCCTCGAGGATGGCGGCCGGGGTACGGCCGGGGCTCTTCGGCACCCGGTAGCCGTGGTCGGCGCCGGCCAGCCAGTGGTAGGTGACCTCACCGGGGATGAGCCGGGCCGCCTCCTCCAGGGCCGGGCGGGGGGCGAGGGCGTCCCGGTCGCCGCTCACGAAGAGCACCGGCACGGTGAGGTGGGGAAAGTGGGCCGTACGCAGCTGCTCGGGCTTCCCGGCCGGATGGAGCGGATAGCCGAGGAGCACCAGGCCGAGGGCGGGGACGGGGTCGGTGTCATGGCCGGCCACCATCGAGCAGTACCGGCCGCCCATCGAGCGCCCGCCGAGCACGAGGCGTTCCGGAGCCAGGCCGGTCTCCTTGGCCAGCAGGGCGGCCGCCTCCCGGGTGGCGGCCTCCAGGACCGGCGGCCGGTCCGGGGCCTTCCGGCCCGCCTGGCGGTAGGGATAGTCGAAGCGACTCGTCGGGATGCCGGCCGCCGCCAGCCGATCGGCCGTCTTCACCAACGCCGGTGCGTTGCGGTCCGATCCGGCGCCGTGGGCCAGGAGCACGGCCCGATCGGCCGGCCTCATGCCGTTCTGGTGAGGAAAATGCCAGCGATTGCTGGCAAAAACCTCACAAGAAGCGGGGTCATCGGTTGAGGACCCAGCGGGTGAGGAAGCGTTCGGCGCGGCCCAGCTCGTCGATGATGGTCTCGGGCCGGGACCAGCCGTGCCCTTCTCCGGGATAGACCTCGTACTCGACCGGCGCGCCCTGGCGGCGGAGGGCCTCGACGAGGCGGTCGGCCTGGGCCAGGGGAACCGTGTCGTCCTTGTCGCCCTGGAGGACGAGCAAGGGCGTGGTGATCTTCTCGGCGTGGGTGATGGGCGAGCGCTCCTCGTAGCGGTCGGCCGCCTCGGGCAGCGGGCCCACCACCTGGTCGAGGTAGCGGGACTCGTAGCGGTGCGTCGTCTCGGCCAGGTCGAAGAGGTCGGTCACGCCGTAGCGGTCGATCGCCGCCCGGACCAGCCCCGGATGGTGGGCGCAGACGAGGAGGAGGGTGAACCCGCCGGCGCTGCCACCGTCGAGGGCCACCCGGGCCGGGTCACCCCAGCCGGCTTCGCCGGCGTGGCGGATGCCGGCGGCCACGTCGGCCACGTCGACGAGGCCCCAGTTCCCGGCGAGCGCCTGCGTGTAGGCCCGCCCGTAGCCGGTCGAACCCCGGTAGTTGGGGGCGAGCACGGCCCAGCCCCGGGACAGCCAGAACAGGTGACGCGGGTTCCAGGTGGCGCCCGAGGTGCCCGTCGGTCCGCCGTGGACGTAGACGAGCAGCGGGGGTGGCCCGTCCGCCTCGGGCGGTGCCGGGGGGCGGTGGAGCAGGCCGTGGACGGTGGCGCCGTCGTCCGCCGTCCAGGTCACAGCCTCCGGCTCCACCGGGCCGGCCGCCTCCAGGGCGCCGGGCGCCCCCTGGGCCAGGACCCGGCGGACGGGTCCGGCCGCCGCCGCTCCGTTAGCGGTGGCTTCGAGGAAGAAGGTGGTGATCCGGGGCGGGGTGCGGGCGCCGGAGCGCACGGCGGCGATGCCTCCGGCACCCCAGTCGATCCCGTGGTGCCAGCCCCGGGAGATCTCCTGGAGGTCTCCGTCGTTGCTGCACACCACCAGGCGCCCGAAGCCGGCCTCGTTGCGGTTGAGCGCCAGGGACCGGCCGTCGGGCGACCAGGCCCACGACCGCTGCCCCGGGCCCCAGGTCGGCTCGGCGTGCTCGAAGGCGTCCTCCAGGGCGGGCCGGGCCCGGCTGCCGTCGGGGGCGGCCACCCACAGGCTGGTGAAGCCGGTCTGGTCCGAGATCCAGCCCAGGGCGGAGCCGTCGGGCGAGAAGCGGGGCTGGCCGGTGGCGATGCCGTCACCGCCGGCCACGACATCGGGCTTCCCGGCCGGGAGGCAGCCGTCGACGGCGCGGAGCACGATGCGGGAGGCGTCCCAGGGCATGGCCGGGAAGTCCCACTCGTGCCAGGCCAGGCTGCGGCCGTCGGGCGCCCAGGCCGGGTCGAGGGCCCAGTCGGCACCGGTGGACACCTTGGTGGGCCACGCCGAACCGTCTGTGGGGACGACCGCGATCTCGCAGGCGTCGTCCCGCTCGAGGACGAAGGCGACCCGGCTGCCGTCGGCGGAGACGGCGGGAGCGGCGGCGCGCCCGTCCCGGGTGAGGGCCCGCAGCGGCCCGCCGCCGGCCGGTACTGCGACC
>JBOGFO010000335.1:0-2423 GCA_050743445.1 Acidimicrobiia bacterium | reverse complement strand
CGACGCCCTGGTGGCGGTGGCCAGCTTCGCCCCCGAGGAGACCCCGTACCGGCCGGGCCGGCGCGCCGTGCGCCTGCGGGGCATGGTGACCGAGCCCGCCTGCCAGGGGCAGGGCATCGGCCGCCGGCTCCTGGAGGAGGCGGTCGTCCGGCTCCGGGGCGACGGGGTCGAGGTGTTGTGGGGGAACGGCCGGGACAGCGCCCTGGGCTTCTACCGGCGAATCGGCTACGAGGTGGTCGGGCCCGGGTTCCTCGCCGGCCCCGCCGGCGACATGCCCCACCACGTCGTGCTCCTGGATCTCTAGCTGCGGTGATGGCAGACATTGCTGCGCCGGCCCCAGGTGTGGGTGGCGTCGTGCGCCACTTTGTCGTCGGCATCTCGGGGGACCGCGGGCACTCCAGGGGTCCCCGTGACACCCCGTCAGCCATCCCGCCGAGAGCCCTGTGGCCCGCCGAAGCCGCGAGCCGGTTCGCCCAGGCCGACGCCTGTGACGGCAAGGTGCCCTTCGTGGCAAGCCGCCCACGGCGCGTGGAGTTCGTCCGCTTCGCGTCATATGAGCGGTGGTGCGGCGTTCTCAAGTCGGAGTCCGGCATCCCCACGCCGGGCCATCGATCTGGAGGTGGGCATTGCGTTCCCGCGTCATCCTCGTTGCCGTCGCGCTCGCCCTCTGTGCCGCTGCGACGCCGGCCATCGCCACAGGCCATTCCGACGCCAACCGCCGCCTCGTCGAGGCCCTCCGCCGGCCCCGTCAGGCGCTCGACCCGGTCCTCGCCAACCTCGCCGCCGACCGGCTCGTGCGCGAGGTCGGGCCTCTCCTGCCGGGGCAGGTCGAGCTCCCGCCGGTCCCACTCGGCTTCGCGCTCACCGGCGACCAGCTGGCCCGTCTCGACATCACCGG
Organism: Acidimicrobiia bacterium; assembly: GCA_050743445.1. Classification (GTDB taxonomy): domain Bacteria; phylum Actinomycetota; class Acidimicrobiia; order IMCC26256; family BP-133; genus CAWBJP01. The sequence goes on along the minus strand of JBOGFO010000335.1, from coordinate 1,525 downwards.
CACGCTGCTGGCGAACCAGCAGGTGGACGCCTTCCTGGCCCGGTTGCGCGGGCGTGGAATCGAGTTGGGAGACTCCCGGTTCTCGGTGTACACGCTGCCTTCGGTGCAGGAGGCCATCGACGCCGCCCCCGGCAGCGAACTCGATTCAGCCGGCGGACCTCTGGCCAGCGCGCTGGTTGTTCCCACCGGCACCGTCGTCGAGCTGGTCGGGGCGGTGTGGGACGGCGGCCAGCTCCAGGTGAAGACCACCGTCTCGTCGTCGCCTCCTACCAGCTCAGGTGCGGTAGGACGGATCCGTCCCTTCGCGACAGCAGCCCCCGGCTCCCCCTGGATCTACACCGGCCCGAGCATGAAGTGCATCCACCGGACGCAGAACAACACTGCCTGGTACGACCCCTGCCAGTGGTTCCTGCTCCTCGATCCGGCCGTCGACGGCGACCCGACCCGCGATTACTGGGCCTCCCAGTACTACGGAAGCGGGAAAGGGAAAGGCATCTGGACCCTGAACCGTCTGGAGGCCGACGGCCGACGCAAGCCCGGCAGCGCCGCGCAGGAGTGGGTGGACTGGGATCCGGGCGCCGACGCCGCCGGAGGCAACTGCGCGCCGCAGACGGTCTCCGTGAGCTACGCCGGGTTCGGGGTGTCGATCCAGAAGAACCGCTGCGACACGTGGGACATCGATAAGGGCGCCGAAGCCGCTGACTTCGCCAACTGGTGGCGTGGCCACGCTCGGCGCAAGGAGCGTGAGACCGCGGCCGAGGTCCTCACTCGCCTGCGGGCGGGGGAGCAGCCACGGGGTCTCTTCGACTTCGACTACTACGCTAACCCGTGACCATGACCAGCCGCCGCGTGCGCCGCTTGGTGATCGCCGTACCCATCCTCGCCGTCGCCTGGGCGGCGTGGGGTTGGTACTGGGGTGACTTCCTGGGCCCGGTCACCGAAGCGGAGGCCCGCGGGTACTTCGCCAAAGCCGTCGCCGCCGTCGATCGGAAGGACTTCGACGCTCTCTGCCAGCTGAACTCCTCGTACGGTACGTGCCATGCTGAGCTCCAGCACGAGTGCCCCGAGAGTTTTCCCGACCTGCGGTTCCCCGAAGGCGAGGAACTGAACCGGGTGTGCCGGGAGGCGGCGCCTCCCGAGCCGCCGACAGTGGTGCGCAGCTGCTACTGGCCCGCCGAGAACGGTGGCGTCGGGGGGCGGATCCTCGTCGTGCAGGGTGTCAACGGGCGGAGCAAGCGCTACGAGACCGAAGTGCTCGTCTTCCGGGATGCCCGCAGCTTCAAGTCCCAGCACACCGTGTACTGGTCCGGGTCCAAGTTCCGCGAGCGCAAGGCCGGCGAGCCGTTCTCCACGGAGACCACCCCGGGGATCTGTTGACGGTGTGACGGTCAAAGACCGGCTCAGCCGGTTCGGAGTCCGACGGACTCCGTCAGAACCGTGAGGGCCTGGCCGCCACGGTCGTTTCGTTGACTTGATCCGGGCGGTGGCGCCTCGGCCGATCCGGCAGCCCGGCGCCAGCCGACCC
>JBOGFO010000334.1:0-3278 GCA_050743445.1 Acidimicrobiia bacterium | reverse complement strand
GGCGACGACAACATCACCGTGGTGGTGATCGACGCCCTGGCCGACGGCCCGCCCGAGGGCGCGGCGGCCTCGGCCGCGCTCGGGGGACGGGTTCCCGACGACCCGACCGGCGAATGGGTGGCCTTCGACGAGGAGGACGAGTTCGACGCCGAGATGGAAGCCGGCGCCGAGATCCGAGCGGATGCCGAAGTCGAAGCCGAGGAGCCGCCGGCGCCGGCCGTCGCCGTGCCGGCCGAGCCCGGGGCAGGGCCGATCCCGCCCGTTCGGGTCGAGGCACCCGTTTCTCCCAAGCCCCGGCGGGCCGGCCGGGCCCTGGCCTGGCTGCTCCCGGTGTTCCTCCTCCTGGGCGCCGGCGCCGGAGCCCTCAGCTGGTACGCCCGGCGCACCTACTACGTCGGCCTCGCCGGCGAGCGGGTCGCCCTCTACCGGGGGGTGCCCGGCGGGGTGCTGGGCTGGGATCCCACGGTGGAGCGGACGAGCAATCTGAGCGCCGGCGACCTGACCCCCGCCCAGCGGGCCGACCTCGAGGACGGGCACCGCTTCGCCAACAAGTCGGAGGCGCAACGCTTCCTCCAGCGCCTGGAGGACGAGCAGACCCCGGACGAGCCGGTCATCGCCGAGCCGCCGCCCTTCGACGTGACCACCCCGACCGACGACAAGACACCCTCCACCATCCGGTGAAGATCGACATCGCCCCGAGTGACGGGCGGCGCTCGCTGGAGCTCGGGCTGGTCGTCCTGGCCGTCATCGTGGCCGCCGGGGGCTACACCCTCACCTCCCTCGCCTCCCAGGCCAGCCTCCCCGCCGACCTGTTCCCCTTCGCCGCCGCCGCCGCCGGCCTCGTGCTCGCCGCCCATCTGGCCGTGCGCCGCCTCGCCCCCCGGGCCGACGGCACCCTCCTCGGGGTCGCCGCCCTCCTCAACGGCATCGGCTTCGTGGTCATCGCCCGCCTCGACCCCGAGCTGGCCCGGCTGCAGTCGGCGTGGACGGCCCTGTCCGTGGTGGCCTTCGTGGCCGTCCTCGTGCTCGTCCGGCGGGTACGGGACCTGGAGCGCTACCGCTACACCTTCGCCCTGGTCGGCATCGCCGCCCTGCTGCTGCCGGTGCTGCCCGGAATCGGCCGGGAGATCAACGGAGCCCGGTTGTGGGTTTCCTTCGGCCCCCTCAACTTCCAGCCCGGCGAGGCGGCCAAGGTCCTCCTCGTCGTGTTCCTGGCCGCCTACCTGGTCGAGAAACGGGAGCTCCTGTCGGTGGGGACCCGCCGCTACGGGCCGGTCTCGCTCCCCGACCCCAAGCACCTGGCGCCGCTGCTCATGGCCTGGGGCTTCTCCATCCTGGTGATGGTCCAGGAGAAGGACCTGGGGTCGTCCCTGCTGTTCTTCGCCGTCTTCCTGGCCATGGTGTACATGGCCACCGGGCGGGCCGCCTACCTCGGGGTGGGGGCCCTCATGTTCGCCGCCGGCGCCGCCTTCGCCTACGGCGCCTTCGCCCACGTCCAGGACCGGGTCACCACCTGGCTCGACCCCTGGCCCACCTCCGAAGGCCGGGGGTTCCAGCTCGTCCAGGCCCTCTTCGCCTTCGGATCCGGGGGCTTCGCCGGCACCGGCCTCGGGATGGGCAGCCCGGGCAAGATCCCCAACGCCCCCACCGACTTCGTCTTCGCCGCCATCGGCGAGGAGCTGGGGCTGCTCGGCACCACCGCCGTCCTCGCCCTCTACCTCCTGCTGGTGGGGGTCGGGTTCCGCATCGCCCTGGCCGCCGAGCAGCCCTTCCTCAAGCTGCTTGCCGCCGGGCTCACCACCATCCTCGGCGTGCAGACCTTCATCATCCTGGGTGGGGTCACCAGGCTCATCCCGCTCACCGGGATCACCCTGCCCTTCGTCTCCTACGGAGGGTCCTCGCTCCTGGCCAACTTCATCATCCTGGCCCTGCTGCTGCGGGTCTCCGATGAGGTGGCCCGCCGGGCGGAGGCTCCCCCCGGGTCGGAGCCGGCGCGGTGATCATGAACCGCCAGATCCGCCGGGTCGGCCTCGTGGTGGCGGCCTGCTTCGTCGCCCTCTTCGTCCAGCTCAACTACCTCCAGGTGGTCTCGGCCGGCCGGCTGGCGAACCACCCCCGCAACGTCCGGGCGGTGCTGCGCGACTACTCGGCGCCCCGGGGCGACATCCTCACCCCCGACGGCGAAGTCGTGGCCCACTCCACTGAGGTCGACGACGAGTTCGAGCGCCAGCGGAGCTATCCCACCGGGTCGCTGTTCGGGCATGTCAGCGGGCACTTCTCCTTCAACGTGGGGGCGTCGGGGGTGGAGGAGATCTACAGCCGTGACCTGGCCGGGCGCACCCCCGAGCTGGCCTTCAAGCACCTGGGTGACTGGCTCATCGGCAAGGAGCCGGTCGGCAACGTCGTCCTCTCCATCACGGCCGCGGCCCAGCGGGCGGCCCAGGCGGCGCTGGGTGACCGTGTCGGTTCGGTGGTGGTCCTGGACCCGGTCACCGGCGACGTGCTCGCCCTGTGGTCCAACCCCTCCTATGACCCGACGCCCCTGGCCGGGCACAAGGCCCGGGAGGTGCAGGACGCCTACGACGCCATGAACGCCGATCCGGCCAAGCCGATGCTGGCCCGGGCCTTCCGGGAGCGCTACCCACCCGGGTCGACGTTCAAGGTCGTCACCGCCGCCGCCGCCCTCGAGGCCGGGGTGGCCACCCCCGACCGCCGCTTCCCGGCGATGCGCTCCCTGGACCTGCCCCAGTCCGACAAGGTGCTGCGCAACTTCGGGTCCTCCAGCTGCGGTGGTGACCTGATCGAGGTGTTCCGGCGGTCGTGCAACACGGCCTTCGCCCAGCTCGGCCTCGATCTGGGCGAGAAGCTGGCCGAAGGGGCGAAGGCTTTCGGCATCGGCGAGAACGTGCCCTTCGACCTGCGGGAGGCCCGCAGCGCCGGGCCGGTGCCGGGCACGTTCGATCGCAACCAGCCGTCCTTCGCCAACGCCGCCATCGGCCAGGGCGACGTGACCGTCACCCCGCTGCAGATGGCGATGGTGGCCGGCGCCATCGCCAATGGCGGTGTGCTCATGGCTCCCCACGTGGCCCACGAGGTGCGCGACCCGGACGGGCGGGTGGTCCGCCGCCTCGAACCCACGGAATGGAAGCGGGCCGTGTCGCCCGAGACGGCGGCGGCGGTGGGCCGCATGATGGTCGAGGTGGTCCGCAACGGGACCGGCCGGGCGGCGGCGGTGCCGGGCGTGACCGTGGCCGGCAAGACGGGCACGGCCCAGGCCC
>JBOGFO010000333.1:0-2592 GCA_050743445.1 Acidimicrobiia bacterium | reverse complement strand
GTGCTCCGCCGGCCGCCCTCGAGCCCGTGCCCGTCCGGACCGGTTGACGGCCCGGCGGGCCGGTGGCGTACCGTCCCCGCTGTGAGCAGCACCTTTCGCCTCACCGGTGTCGGTGTCGGGCCCGGGGACCCGGAGCTGCTCACCCTGCGCGCCGCCCGGGTCCTGAAGGAAGCCGGCCGGGTCTTCGCCCCGGCCATGGCGGCCGAGGTGGAGGGCCGGGCGGAGTGGATCGTGGCCAAGGCCCTTCCCGGCCTGGTCATGGAGCGCCTGGTGATCGATCTCGACCCGGCGGCCCGGGAAGCCGCCTACGCCGAAGCGGCCCGCCAGGTGGCCGCCGCCCTCGATGAGGTGGGCGACGTGGCCTTCGTCACCCTCGGGGACCCGAACATCTACTCCACCTTCGGGTACCTGGCCTGCTCGGTCTCCGCGCTCCGGCCCCAGGTCGTGGTGGCGACCGTGCCCGGCGTCATGGCCTTCCAGGATCTCGCTGCCCGGTCCGGCACCGTGGTCCTGGAGGGCGCTGAGCGCCTCGTCCTGGTCAGCGCCGCCGCCGGCCCCGGCGTCCTCGACGTCGCGCTCGGTGACCCCGAGGCGGCCATCGTCGTCTACAAGGGCGGCCGGCACCTGCCCGCCATGGCCCGGCGCCTGGCCGATGCCGGCCGGGCCGGGGGCGCGGTGGTGGGCGAGCTGCTCGGGCTGCCCGGTGAGCGGATCGAGGCCCTGGCGCCGGACACGCCTCCTGCCGGCTACCTGGCCACCGTGATCGTCCCGCCCGCCGGGCGGCAGGGGGGCGGTCCGGGAGCGGCACCGTGATCTCCTTTGTCGGCGCCGGCCCCGGGGCCCCCGACCTCATCACCCTGCGGGGCCGGGACCGCCTGGCCGCCGCCGACGTGGTCGTGTGGGCCTCGTCGCTGGTGCCCGACGCGCTCCTGGCCCACGCCCGGCCCGGGGCCGAGGTGCACGACTCGGCCGGGATGACGCTGGAAGACGTCCTGGCCGTTTACGCCGCCCACCCCGACTCCGCCATCGTCCGGCTCCATTCCGGCGATCCCGCGCTCTACGGGGCCATCGGGGAGCAGATCGAATGGTGCCTGGCCAATGGGCGTGACTTTGAGATCGTCCCCGGCGTCTCGTCCCTGGCCGCCGGGGCCGCCGCCCTGGGCCGGGAGCTGACGGTGCCCGGGGTGGCCCAGAGCGTCATCCTCACCCGGCTTCCCGGGCGCACGGCGGCGTCGGTGCCGGCCGGCGAGTCGCTCGCCGCCCTCGCCGCCCACGGCGCCACCATGGGTGTGTTCCTCTCCGGTGCCCGGCCCGAGGAGCTCCAGCGGGAGCTGCTGGCCGGCGGCAGCTATACGCCGGCCACCCCGGCGGCGGTGATTGTGCGGGCCACCTGGCCCGACGAGGCCGTGTATCCGACGACGCTGGCCGACCTGGCCGCCACCGTGCGCCGCAGTGGCGCCACCCGCACCGTCCTCGTCCTGGTGGGCGACGCCCTCGACCCCGGCGCGGGGGCGGGCCGCAGCCATCTCTATGCCCCGGAGTACGCGCACGCCTTCCGGCGGCGCTCGGCCCCGGGTTCGACGACGGGCCGGCCGGCATGAGCGACACGCCCCACGAACCCGACCTCTCGCCGGAGGTCGCCGCCCGGACCAAGGGCCTGCGGACGGGCTGGACGACGGGCACCTGCGCCAGCGCGGCGGCCAAGGCGGCGGCCATCGGCCTGGCCACCGGGGTCCGCCCGGCCGAGGTGGAGGTGGCCCTGCCCGGGGGCAGGCTGGTGACCTTCCCTGTCGAGGCGGGGCCTGACGACGTTCCCTGGGAAGCGGTGGTGGTGAAGGACGCCGGCGACGACCCGGACTGCACCGACGGCGCCCGGATGACCGCCATGGCCGCGGCTCGTCCGGGGCCCCGCTCCGAGCTGGCGGCCGGGCCGGGCGTGGGCACCATCACCCTGCCCGGCCTGGGTCTGGCCGTGGGCGTCCCCGCCATCAATCCCGTCCCCCGCCGGATGATCCTCGCCGCCCTGGGCGAGGCGACGGCCGAGCCGCTGGTGGTGACCTTCACCGTGCCCGGCGGTGAAGCCATGGCGGAGAAGACCACCAACGCCCGCCTGGGCATCGTGGGCGGCATCTCCATCCTGGGCACGACGGGGATCGTGCGGCCGTTCTCCACCGCCGCCTACCGGGCGTCGGTCGTCCAGCAGATCGACGTGGCTGCCGCCCAGGGTCACCGCCAGGTGGTCCTGGCCACCGGGAGCCGCTCCGAGCGCCACGCCTTCGCCGCCTGGCCCGGCCTGGCCGACGTGTGCGTCGTGGAGGTGGGCGACTTCACCGGCATCGCCCTGCGCCGGGCGGCCGCGGCCGGTGTCCGCCGGGTGGCGTTCGTGGGCATGGCCGGCAACATCACCAAGCTGGCCGCCGGCGTGATGATGACCCACTTCCACCGTTCGCAGGTCGACACCGGGCTGCTCGCCGAGGTGGCCCGGGCCGCCGGTGCCCCGGCGGGCGTGGTGGCGGCCGCCACCGAGACGGCCACCGCCCGCCACTTCTTCGAGGTATGCGTGGCCGAGGGGGCGACCGAACCGTTGCAGCG
>JBOGFO010000332.1:0-2840 GCA_050743445.1 Acidimicrobiia bacterium | reverse complement strand
CCACCGTCCCGCCCCGGGCGGCCGGGCCCCGGGACCGGCGCCCGAGGGTGCCGGACGGACGGGTCACGGTCAGCGCCAGCGGGACACCGCCGGCGGGGCGGGCCGGGGGCGCCGGGTTGGGACCGGTGCTCTCCCGGTTGGGGGCGTCGTCCCCCATCTCCTCATCGGTCCCGTCCCCGGACCAATCGTCCAGGGGCTCGTCGTCCAACCGCTTCAGGGCGGCGGCCAACTCGTTCGGGTCGAGGCCGGGAGGGTCGAGTGGACCCCGACGGCGGCGGTGGGCCAGGGCGAGGGAGGCCAGGCGGGTGACGTCGTCGCCGGTGGCCTCCCCGCGGGACTCGAGGGCGGCCAGGGCCCGGGCGCCCCGGGCCAGCACCAGATCGGCCCGCAGGCCCTCGGCCCCGAGGTCGGCGCACAGGCGGGCGGCCAGGGCCACCACCTCGTCGGGCAGTGTGACCTCGGGAAGGAGAGCGCTGCCCGTGGTGAGCGCGGCGGCCACCTCCTGCTCCTCGGTTTCCCAGCGGGCGGCGAAGGCTTCCGGGTCGGCGTCGTAGGCCAGCCGCCGGCGGACCGCCTCGGCCCGCAGCCGGGGGTTCCTCGATGCCCGGACCTCCACCGCCAGGCCGAACCGGTCGAGGAGCTGGGGTCGCAGCTCACCTTCCTCGGGGTTCATCGAGCCCACCAGCACGAAGCGGCTCTCGTGCTCGACGGCCAGGCCGTCGCGCTCCACCCGGTTGACGCCGAAGGCGGCGGCGTCGATGAGGAGGTCGACGAGATGGTCGGGCAGGAGGTTTACCTCGTCGACGTAGAGGACCCCACCGTGGGCCGCGGCCAGCAGCCCCGGCTGGAGGCGCCGTTGGCCGTCGACCAGTGCCCCCTCCAGGTCGAGCGATCCGACCACCCGGTCCTCGGTGGCGCCCACGGGCAGCTCCACGAAGGGGGCCGAGCCGGGGAGGAGGGCGGCCAGGCCCCGGGCGGCGGTGGACTTCCCCGAACCCTTCTCGCCCCGGATGAGCACGCCGCCGAGCCGGGGATCGACGCCGTGGAGCAGCAGCGCCAGCTTCAGCTCGTCCTGGCCCACCAGGGCGGACAGGGGGAACGCCGGCGGGGTCGGGATGGCGTTCACCGGCTGCGCTCCTCGACCCAGCCCTCGGCTTCGACCAGCGCGTTCCGCAACGCCCGCACGGCGTCGTCGGAGGGCGCCTCCCACAGCCCCCGGGCGACGGCCTCGAGGAGGCGCTCGGCGATGTCCCGCAAGGCGGTGGGGTTGGAGGCCTCGAAGAACTTGCGCACCTTGGGGTCGGCCACGTACGCCGCCGTCACCTGTTCGTACATCCAGTCCTCGCCGATGCGGGCGGTGGCGTCGTAGCCGTAGAGGTAGTCGACGGTGGCCGCCATCTCGAACGCCCCCTTGTAGCCGTGGCTCATCATGGCCCCGATCCAGCGGGGATTGACCACCCGGGTGCGGACCACCCGGCGGGCCTCCTCGGCCAGGGAGCGCACCCGGGGGTGGGCGGGATCGGCCGAGTCGCCGAACTCGGCCCGGGGCGCCCGTCCGGTCAGGGCCCGCACGGTGGCCACCATGCCGCCGTGGTCCTGGAGGTAGTCGTCGGAGTCGAAGATGTCGTGCTCCCGGTTGTCCTGGTTCTTCACTGCCACGTCGATGGCGGCGAAGCGCCGGCGCATCGCCTCCGGTGCCGGTGCTCCATATGCCGCCCGGCTGTAGGCGTAGCCGCTCCAGGTCATGTACACCGTGGCCAGGTCGTCGTCGCCGTCCCACTCCTTCGAGTCGAGCAGGGCGAGGATGCCGGAGCCGTAAGCGCCGGGCTTGGCCCCGAAGATGCGGGGGTCGTCGGCGCCGGCGGCCCGGACGTAGTTGTCCCCGGGGCCCTCGTCGAGGCCGGCCACCAGGGCGACGGCCTCGTCGACCAGATGGACGAGGTGGGGGAAGGCGTCCCGGAAGAAGCCGCTGATGCGCAGGGTCACGTCCACCCGCGGACGGCCGAGCTCGGCCAGCGGGATCGCCTCCACGCCCACCACCCGGCCCGACTCCTCGGCCCAGCGGGGCCGGACGCCCAGCAGGGCCAGGGCCTCGGCGATGTCGTCGCCGTGGGTGCGCATGGCGGCCGTGCCCCACAGCACCAGGCCGATGGTGCGGGGCCAGTCGCCGGTCTCGTCCCGGTGACGGGTGCACACGGCATCGGCCAGCATCCGGCCCACGTCCCAGGCGGTGACCGTCGGCAGGGTCTTGGGATCGACGGAGTAGAAGTTCCGGCCGGTGGGCAGCACGTGGGCCATGCCCCGGGTGGGCGCGCCCGACGGCCCGGCGGGGACATAGCGCCCGTCGAGAGCCCGGAGCGTGTTCTCGATCTCGTCGGGCGTGCGGGCCAGGCGGGGCACGAGGACCTCACCGGCGAAGCGCAGCGCCTCCCCGCTACGTGCGTTCATCTGTCGGTCCTCTGACTCCCGACGAATGAACGCATCTATGGACCAGCCGGCGGCGCGGGCGTCGCGGAGCAACCGCTTGACCTCGGCGTCGACGGCATCGACCTCGTGCCGGCCTTCGAGCGCCACGCCCATCGACGCCGCCACCGCCTCCCGCAACGAGGGGACGGCGCCCTGGGGCAGGCGCAGGAGGGCGGCGAGGAGGTCGATCTCGGCGTCGGCTTCGGGGGCCCGGCCCAGGATGTGGAGGCCACCCCGGATCTGCGCGTCCTTCAGCTCGCACAGGTAGCCGTCGACGTGGAGGAGGAAGTCGTCGAAGTCCTCCGCTCCCGGGGCGGTCTCCCGCTGGAGGTCACGGTCGAGGGCGGCCCGCTCGATGAGCTCCCAGATGCGGG
>JBOGFO010000331.1:0-3811 GCA_050743445.1 Acidimicrobiia bacterium | reverse complement strand
TCGCGATCCCGCCGCCCGGCGGTTCCGCTACCCGTTCACCAACTGCACGAACTGCGGGCCACGCTTCACCATCGTCCAGGGGGTGCCCTACGACCGGCCGCTCACCACCATGGCGCCGTTCACGATGTGCGCTGCCTGCGCCACCGAATACCACGATCCCGTCGACCGGCGCTTCCACGCCCAGCCGGTGTGCTGCCCCGCCTGCGGGCCGGCACTGGCCCTGCGCGACCCCGCCGGCCGCCTGCTTGGGGGTGACCCGCTCACCGAGACGGCACGGCGCTTGCACGACGGGGCGGTCGTCGCCATCAAAGGGCTGGGCGGCTATCACCTGGCGGCCCGGGCCGACCACGAGGCGGCCGTGGCGGCGCTGCGGTCCCGCAAGCACCGGGAGGACAAGCCCTTCGCCGTGCTGGTCGCCGACCTTTCCGTCGCCGGCCGGCTGTGTGTGGTCGAGCCCGCCGGGGCGGCGCTGCTGGCCGGCCCGGCCCGGCCCATCGTCCTCCTGCCGGTGCGGCCGGGCGCTCCGGTCGCCGCCGCGGTGGCGCCCGGCAACCGCAGCCTCGGCCTGATGCTGCCCTACACACCCCTCCACCATCTGCTGGTCGAGATGCTGGACACCGCCCTCGTGCTGACCAGCGGCAACGTTTCGGACGAGCCCATCGCCTACCACGACGACGACGCCCTCGAGCGCCTCGGCGACATCGCCGATGCGTTCGTCGTCCATGACCGGCCCATCCACATCCGCACCGACGACTCGGTCTCCCGGCCGTTCCGGGGCGGGGAGCTGGTGCTGCGCCGGTCCCGGGGCTACGCCCCCCGACCCCTCCGCCTCCCGTGGGACTTCCCCCGCCCGGTGCTGGCCACCGGCGCCGTGCTGAAGAGCACCTTCTGCGTGGCCAAGGGCCACCACGCCTTCGTGTCGCACCACATCGGCGACCTGGAGAACTACGAGACCTTCGCCTCATTCACCGAGGGCATCGAGCACTTCTGCCGGATCTTCGACATCAGCCCTGAGGTCGTGGCCCACGACCTGCACCCCGAGTACCTCGCCACCAAGTACGCCCACGACGCGGCCGCCCATCACCACCACGGACCCGACCTGGTGGGGGTCCAGCATCACCACGCCCACATCGCCTCGTGCCTGGCCGACAACGGTGAGGCCGGCCCGGTCCTCGGTGTCGCCTTCGACGGCCTGGGTTGGGGGCCGGACGGCACCATCTGGGGTGGGGAGCTCCTGGTGGCCGACCTGGCCGGCTACGAGCGGGTCGGCCATCTGATGGCCGTCCCCATGCCCGGCGGCACGGCCGCCATCAAGGAGCCGTGGCGGATGGCCGCCGCCCATCTGGGCGACGACGCGCCGGAAGCCTTACGGGATAGGCACCAGGAGCGCTGGGAGGCCGTCGTCAACCTGGCCCGCTCGGGGATCTCATCCCCCCTCACGTCCAGCGCCGGCCGCCTCTTCGACGCCGTCTCCGCCGTGGTCGGGGAGCGGGATGCGGTGAACTAAGAGGGCCAGGCCGCCATCGAGCTCGAGCAGCGGGCCGATCCGGCCGAGCGCGACGGTTACCCCATGGCCATCGAGACCGGTCCGCCCCTGCGCCTGGCCGGCGGTGACCTGCTCCGGGCGGCGGCCGCCGACGTGGCCGCCGGAGTGCCGGTGCCGACCATCGCGGCGCGGTTCCACAATGGCCTGGCCGGTGCGGTGGCCCGGGCCTGTGCCCGTCTCCGCGACGAGCATGGCCTGACCACGGTGGCCCTGTCCGGCGGCGTGTTCCAGAACCTGCTGCTGCTCGGCCGGCTGGTCGACCACCTGGAGGCGGACGGGTTCCGGGTGCTGGTCCATTCCCGCGTGCCACCCAACGACGGCGGCATCAGCCTCGGTCAGGCGGCCGTTACCGGAGCCCGGGATCGATCTCGATGACCGGCGGGGCGATTTAGGCGGCGGGCCGGTTCATCGTCGGTTGCGCCAGTGGGCGGGCGGAGCCGCCCCCCGGTTCATCGACCAGGTCACGCCCCCGAGGCGGCCTTCTTCGGGCACTTCCTCGGGGCGGGTCCGGTAGCCCTCGGCCAGGACGGGTTCGGCGTCGTCTCCTTCTTGGAGGGCCAGGCACGGCCGGCGGTAGTCACACCCGCGGCAATGGGCACCGGGAGTGGGGTAGGGAACCACCTCGGGGCTCGACATCTCCAGGGTCTCCTGGCCCAGGTGGCGGCCCAGGTTGGCGAGCTCGGTGCGAGAGCGGGGGATGCGGGTGCGGCGGAACATGCCGCCGCCCTCCTCCACCATGACCTCCGATGGCATCTGCTCGGCTTGGACGTACATCCGCCGGTGGCCGGCTCGGGCCCGGGCGAACGCATGCGAGGCGCGGGGGCGGCGAACCGGATCAGCCGGGTCCGGCGGCGTGGCCTCGGGGACCATCTCGTTGTGGATGGTGCCGGCCACCGTCATGCCCAGGTAGAAGATCTCCCAGGCCCAGGCGGCGGCCACCAGCTCGTCGTCGAGGACGAGGAGATCATGATCGGAGAACCCGTCCGAGGCCAGGCGGTGGCGGACCATCCAGTAGGCGTCGTGCTCGTCCACCACGAGCATGTCGACCCTTCCCTGGTAACGGATCGCGTCCTGCCGGCCGGGCACCACGAGGTCGTCGCCGGGGCTGCGCCAGTCCGGCACCTGGACGTCGAAGTCGGTCTCCACCCGCACGGGCCAGAACCGGTCGACCGCCGGCGCCCACTCGAGATAATGGCCGAGGAGCGTCCGCCCCGTCTCCAGCCCCGCCTCCCACTCGGCGTTCTGCTCGGGTGTCAGCTCCGGATACGGGTCCCGCTGCTGGCGCATGGCCCGTTCCAGGGCCTGGTTGGTGAGGGGAAGGACGACGGAGCGGTCCCACTCCCACATGCCGGGGAAGTAGTAGACGGCCAGTGCATCACGCAGGGCCCGGTCGACGTCGACCGAGAAGGCCGGCTTCGCCGGTTCGAGGTTGCGGCGCGTACGGGAGCCGAAGTCCCACGCCCGGCGACATGTCCTGTACCAGTTCCGATCCCAGGGCCGCACCGCATAGGCCACGGGACCGGCGGCTCAGCAGATTCGGGGCAACGGGTCGCCGACCAGCATGTCGACGATGCGTGTGCCGCCGAAGTGCGTCTTGAGGAGGACGAGCCCCGGGGGGTCGTCCTTCACTCGACCGATGATGGCGGCTTCATTGCCGAGGGGGTGCGCCTTCATGGCCTCGAGGGCGGCCTCCGCCTGGTCGCCGTCGACGATCGCCACCAGGCGACCTTCGCAGGCGACGTAGAGCGGGTCGATGCCCAGGATCTCGGAGGCGCCGTTCACCGCCGGCCGGACGGGCACCGTCTGCTCGTCGACCACCATGGCGACGTTGGAGGCCTTGGCCATCTCGTTGAGGATCGTGGCCACGCCGCCCCGGGTTGCGTCGCGCAGCGCCCGGACCCCGTCGGGGACGGCGTCGAAGAGGGCGGCCACCAGGGTGTGGAGGGCGGCCGTGTCCGAGACGATGTCGGCCTCGATGTCGAGCTCGCCCCGGGCCAGCATGATCGTGATCCCGTGGTCCCCGATGGGCCCCGAGACCAGGATGGCGTCGCCAGGACGGCAGCGCTGGGCGCCGAGCTCGACCGGACGTTCGATGACGCCGACGCCGGCGGTGTTGATGTAGCAGCCGTCGGCCTTGCCCCGCTGCACCACTTTCGTGTCGCCGGTGACCACCGCCACCCCGGCCGTCCGGGCGGCCGCCGCCATCGAGGCGACGATCCGCTCGAGGTCGCCGACCGGGAAGCCCTCCTCCAGGATGAAGCCGGC
>JBOGFO010000330.1:0-3220 GCA_050743445.1 Acidimicrobiia bacterium | reverse complement strand
TCCCCGTGAAGGCCAAGACCCAGAGGGGAGCGAACAACCGATGTCCCGCGGCGGCCCGCAGGAAGACCTTAAGCTCCTCGGGGGTCCAGGAGCGCAGTTCGGGTGTCTGGATGGTGCGGAGGCGAGGGGAGCGGGCGACGAGGGCGACGTTGCGAGGGACGAGTCCCCGGCGGACGGCGTCGGTGAGCGCTCCGCGTATGACGAGGTGGATCTCGTAGACGGTCTTGGGGGCGAGCCCGGCCGACCCGTCGGCGGGGTGGAGGAGCGATTCGTAGAGTGCTTCGAGATGCTGGGGGCCGAGCCGGCGGAGTCCGATCCGGCCGAGGGCCGGAAGGACGTGTCGTTCGACGTTGCGCTCGTAGCCGGCGTAGGTGCTTGTGGCGAGGACCAGCCGTTTGCCGGGTAGCCAGTGGTCGCCCTTGTGTGCGACGTAACCCTTCATCGCTCTCCTCCTCCAGTCCCGCAGGTCGCGGGTCGGTAGAAGGATCGGTGGAAGCGCGGCCGGGGACCACCCCGGACCGCGAGGGTGCTGACGGCGACAGCGTCGCTGCCCGGCCGTGGCCGGTAGAAGCACGACTCGGTCGCGACGAGGGTGGAGAATCGGATGGTGAGCGGGTGGACGAGGACGAAGGTCGAGACGCTGGCGGATCCCCGCTCGTTTCTTCGCGGCCTTGCCTACCAGCGGGACGGCCGGGTTGAGATCGTGAAGCGGAGCGAGTCGACTGTCGTCGCCCGTGTCCGGGGTTCGATGCCGTACGAGGTCGAGCTGCGGGCCTCGGGGGAACCGGGATGGTCGTGCACTTGCCCGGTCGGGGAGGACGGCACATTCTGCAAGCATTGCGTGGCGGTGGCGTTAGAGGTCGCCGGGCCCGAGCCGGCCGCCAAGCGGACGGCGCGGCGACGCCCGTCCAAGGAGCCGGACCTGCGCCGATACGTGGCCAGCCTGGACGTGGGCGCCCTGGTGGAGCTGGTGATGGAACAGGCCGAGTCCGACTGGCGGCTGCGGGAGCGGCTGCAGGCCGCGGCGTTGGCGGCTGGGGGAGGCTCGCTCGACCTGCGGACCTGGAAAAGCCGGATCGACGCCGTGTTCGGCGGGCGGGACTTCGTTCCCTACGCCGAGGCCGGCGGCTGGGCGCAGGACGTGTTCGACGTCATCGCCGCCCTGGACGACCTGGTCGGCACGGGACATGCAGCGGCCGTCGTGCACCTCGCCGAACACGCCCATCGCCGCGCCGACAAGGCGGTGCAGTACATCGATGACAGCGACGGCTGGCTGACCGACATCTCCGGCCGGATCGCCGAGGTCCACCTCGAGGCGTGCCGGGCGGCCCGCCCCGACCCGGTCGAGCTGGCTGGCCGCCTTGCCGACCTGGAGCTGACGAGCGAGCTCGACACCTTCCACCGAGCGGCGGCGACCTACGCCGAGGTCCTCGGCGCCGAGGGCATCGCCGCCTACCGAGGCATCGTGGAACCGAAATGGCGCAAGGCCAAAACGGCCAAGGACCGCTACGCCCATGGTGTGTTCGCCGCCACCCAGGCCATGATCGGTGTCGCCCAGGCCGGCGGCGACCCCGAGGACCTGATCGCCATCCGGGCCGGCGACCTCCGCACACCCGACGACTACCTCGAGATCGCCGAGTGCCTGGCCGCCGCCGATCGATCGGACGACGCCATCGACTGGTCCCGGCGTGGTCTCGACGCCTTCGCCGACCGCCACCGGCAGACACCCGGGCTCCGCGAGTTCCTCGCCGCCCGGCTCCGGGCCGGCCACGACACCGCCGGGGCCGAGCAGCTGTGGTGGGACGCCTTCGAGCAGCACCCGTCCCTCGACGGCTACCGCAAGCTCATCACCGAAACCTCCACCGACGCGGTGGCTCGCAAGGAACAGGCCATCGATGCCCTGCGCCAGCGGCTCGAGGCGGGAGACACCGCGTCGAGGACGCGCAACCCGTTGTTGGATCGGTCACCAGCCACCACGCTGGTCGAGATCCTGCTCTACGAGGGCAGGTCCGAAGACGCTTCGACGGCGGCCGTGACCCACGGGTGCGACGAGCGGACGTGGATGACCCTCGCCCGAGCGCGGGAAGCCACCGATCCCCTCGACGCCGTACCCGTCTACGAGCGCGCCGTGGCTGCGCAGATCGAGACGAAGAAGAACGGCGGCTACCGGGCCGCGGTCGACCTGCTCTCCCGCATCCGGACCCTGACCGCCAAAGCCGGAGAACCGCAACGATTCCGCGACCTACTTGCTGCGCTGACGGCGGAGCACGGACGCAAACGCAACCTCATGGCCCTCATCGAGAAGAAGGGCTGGACGTGACCGAGAGCCGTTACTGGTCCGTCGTAAGACCCAGGTGTTCTCTCAGCTGACGGCGTGGAGAATCAGCGCTGCTAGCGGGCCGGTCGTAGATACAAGGTCTGGCCAGGGGCCGGTAGCGATTCTTCGGCTGCCGCGGCGTGCAGGGCATTGACGACGCTGCCGACGAAGCTGCGGTCTTGTGGGAACGCCGAGGTGGTGACGAAAACGATCCCGGCGTGGGTCCGGCCCTCGGCGGCCCACCGGCCGTCGAGCACGGCGAAGTCCCCGATGTTCGTGGTGACCATGATCCGGGCTTCTGCCGTGGCGGCGGCGAGGATCGGTTCGTCGTCGTGGAGGGCCATCAGGTCGGGCCGCTGGGTGACGGCGTCCACGTCGTGGCCCCGGTCTTCCAGGCCGGTGCCGATCTTCGGGGACAGCATTTCGTCGAGGAGCAGCCTGGCCGGTGTCACCCGGCCAGGAGCCCGCGGGCCCGTTCGGCGGCGGCTCGATGGGCGTCGTCGGTGCGGGCGGCATGGTCGAGGAGCGCGTCGACCTCGTCGGGATAGGCCGCCCAGTAGTCCACCGCCACCCGGAGGAGCCGGGGAGCCACACCGGTGTTGTCGGCGACCAGGTCGAGGAGCTCCGGTTCGGCCAAGGTCGGCTCCGCCGATCGTGCCGAGCGCAAGGCCCGGATGACCTCCCACACGTCAGGGCCACCCACGAGCGTCGCTCTCCGCCCCATCGGGCCGTCCCGGAACATCACGCCCGGATGCTCCTCCATCCGCAAGCCCTCGTCGACGAGACGGGCAGCCACCGAGGAGGCGGTCAGACCCGGGTGACGGCTCACATAGGAGGCGAGCCGCTCGACCACGGAGTCATCGAAGCGAACCGAACGGGGTGTAGCCATGCACTACATTGTAG
>JBOGFO010000329.1:0-2895 GCA_050743445.1 Acidimicrobiia bacterium | reverse complement strand
CCCCCGGGGCCCCGCCGGTCATCGTCGCCGCACCCGCCGACCTCTCCGGGCCCGACGCCCGCCGCTGCCGCTCCTTCCAGCTCGGCATGGTCCTGGCCCTCGGGTTCCTCAACGCCGACGGCGGCGTCTCCGGGCGCAAGGTGGTGCTCGAGGCCGTCGACGACGGCGGCGACCCCGAGCGCGCCCGGCAGGTGGCGGAGGGGTTGCGGGACCGGGCGCACCTCGCCGCGCCGTGCGGGAAGGGGTCGGCCGCCGCCGGGCAGGCGTTCGGGGCCGACCTCCCGGTCGTCGTGGCCGATCCCTCCACGCCTCCCTACGAGGGGAGCCGGGTGTTCCGGATGGCCGGCGATCCCTACGCCGAGGGGTGGGCGGTGGCCCGGACCGTGATCCGCAACACGTTCCCGGTGGCCCCCGAGGCACCCCGGTCGATCGCCGTCCTCTCCGAGGCCGGCGATCCGACGACGGAGCGGGTGATCGCCGGACTGGAGGCCGGGCTGGCCCTCGACCCGGACGTGGCCGAGCAGGTGGAGGGTGACCGGCCTTCCGACTCCCGGGGGGTGAAGGTGGTGTCCCTCGTCCACGAGCAGGGTGCCCCGTTGGGCCCCCTGGTGCTGACGGCCACCCGGTCCGCCGATCACGTGGCCTCGTTCCTGCGGGTCGACCCGGATGAGCTGGCGCCCGCCCTCGACTCCCTGGCCGAGACCGAGATCGACCTGACCAACGCCGTCATCGTCCCCAACCGCCACTTCGACGAGGCGTTCTACCGGTCCTCCGCGCTGGGACGCCGGGGCGGCGTCATCGTGCTCGGCGAGGTGGCGCCCGACAGCGAGCAGTCGCTCGTGTACACCAATCTCGTCCTGTCGATCTTCAGCGGCGAGCGACCCACCATCGACGGGCTGCGCGGCTACGTGGCCGGCAAGGCCATCGTCGAAGGGCTGAAGGGCGGTACCTCACCGGGAGAGATCGCCCGGCGCCTCCGCCTCGTGCGGTTCGGCCAGCGGCTCGAGGCCGACACCGGCGAGGTCTCCGACGGGGCCGTGTCGGGCTGGAGCCCGGCGGCGTCGTCCGCCGGTTCCTGGCGGTTCTTCCTCTACCGGGGAAACTTCATCCCGATGGGGCTCATCCCCGGCGACGACCCCGCTCCGGGCCGGTTCTTCGACGAGGGGGCCTGGAACCGGGTCATCACCGGCAACGTGGGTTTGTGCGGCCCCCAGAAGGCGTTCACCGCCAATGCCGACTGCACGGGGCGGCCGGCGGGTAGTGGCGACCAGAAGGAGACCGGCTGACCCCCCGCCGGATGGCGCTGGCCGGTGCCGCCGTCGTCATCCTGTTGCTGGCCGGCTTCCTGGCGCTGGGTGGTTCCGATTCCGGTGTTGACGGGGCGTCCCGGTCGACCACCACGAGCGCCGCGGGGGGAGACGGGGACGGGGGTGACGGTGGCTCGGAGACCGCCGCCAGGTCGGGTGACACCGCCGGGAGCAGCCCGGAGGGAACGGGTCCTGGCGCTACCGGCCCCGCGGGGGCAACCTCGACCACCGGGAGCGGCCCGGGCGGACCGGCCGGTTCGGTCGGCGTCCTGGCCTTCGCCGGTGACCGCCCCCAGGCGGCCGGGGTCTTCTCCGTCCGCGGCGACGGTACCGCCGAGACGCGCCTGGCCCGGGCGCCGGGGCAGTACTTCACCCCGACGTGGTCGCCGGACGGGGCGCGGCTCGCCTTCGTCAGCCGCCGGGCGGGTAACACCGACATCTTCGTGGTGGGGGCCGACGGCACGGACGAGCGGCGTCTCACCACCAACCCGGGCGACGACGGGGCGCCGGCCTGGTCGCCGGATGGCAATCGCCTGGCCCTGGTCAGCGAGCGGGACGACAACGCCGACCTCTACGTGGTCGGGGCCGACGGCGCGGGGGAGCGGCGCCTCACCACCGACGCGGGTGAGGACCTCGACCCGGCCTGGTCGCCCGACGGCACCCGGGTCGCCTTCGCCAGCCGGCGGGAGGGGAAGACGGACATCTTCGTCGTCGGGGCCGACGGCGCGGGGGAGCGGCGCCTCACCACCGACCCCGGCGACGACGTCGACCCCAACTGGTCACCCGACGGGGCCCGCATCGCCTTCTCCAGCCGGCGGGCCGGCAACTCCGACATCTTCGTCGTCGGGGCCGACGGTAAGGGGGAGCGGCGCCTCACCACCGACGCGGGCGAGGATTTCGATCCGGCCTGGTCACCCGACGGCACCCGCATCGCCTTCGTGGGCGGGCGGGACCGCAACCGCGATCTCTACGTCACGGACGTCGCCGCCGGGGCCCGTAGCGAGCAGCGGATCACCTCCAGCGTGGGCGAGGAGTCGTCTCCCGTCTGGGCCGACGACGGCCGCCGGCTGGCCTTCGTCTCCGACCGGGACGGCAACCGCGAGCTCTACCTCGTCGAGCTCGGACCCAACGCCGAGCGCCGGCTCACCAACCACCCGGCGGCCGACTACGACCCGGCCTGGCGGCCCGGGGCGTGAATCCCGGGTCAGTGATCGCGCTTGAACCGGGCCAGGGCGAAGTCGTTCTCGCTGGCGCCGGCGGCGACGACCTTCCCGTCGGGCTGGATGGCCAGGGCGTGGATCCGGTCCTCCCGGCCACCGTGGTCGACGGTGACGAGACCGTCGCGACCGAAGGTGCGGTCCAGCTCACCCCCGGGGCCGTGACGGACCACGGCGAAGTCGGCGGCGCCGTTGCCCTTGGCCACCTGGCCTCCGGCCACGATCATGCCGCCCCTGTCGATGGCGACGGCGCTCAGGCGTTCCAGGCGGGAGCGGGACCCGGAATCGGTGACGACGAACCCCTGGTCCCCGAACTCGGCGTCGGGAACGCCCCGGCGGTCGAAGCGTCCGATCATCAGGTCGCCCTGGCG
>JBOGFO010000328.1:0-4705 GCA_050743445.1 Acidimicrobiia bacterium | reverse complement strand
CCCACCAGGTGGCCCGCCGGGGCATCGCCCGGACGTTCCAGAACATCCGGCTCTTCGCCAACCTCTCGACGCTGGAGAACGTGATGATCGGCCGGCACCTCCACACCCGCAGCGGGCTGATCACCGGTGTGCTGGGCCTGCCCCCGGGACCGGCCGAGGAGCGGGCGGTGCGGGAACGGGCCCGGGAGCTGCTCGACCTCATGGGGCTCGGCTCGCGGGCCGGGGTGAAGGCCCGCAACCTCCCTTACGGCGACCAGCGCCGCCTGGAGATCGCCCGGGCCCTGGCCCTCGAGCCCAAGGTGCTCCTCCTCGACGAGCCGGCGGCGGGCATGAACCCGTCGGAGAAGACGGCCCTGTCCGACTTCATCCGGCGGCTACGCGGTGACTTCGACCTCACCGTGCTCCTGATCGAGCATCACGTCCCGCTCGTCATGGGGCTGTGCGACCGGATCGCGGTGCTCGACTTCGGCAAGCTCATCGCCCTGGGCGACCCCGAGGTCGTCCGGACCGACCCGGCCGTGGTCGAGGCCTACCTTGGCGAGGAAGATGTCCTCTAACGGCGCCGCTCCCCTGCTCGAGGTCAAGGACCTCTCCGTCCGCTACGGAGGCATCAGCGCCCTGGAGCACGTCGACCTGACCGTTAACGCCGGCGAGGTCGTCACCCTCATCGGTACCAACGGGGCGGGCAAGACGACGCTGCTGCGGGCCGTGAGCCGCCTCGTCGAGCCCCACGGCGGCTCCATCCACTTCGACGGCAATGACCTGCGCAAGTTCGGGGCCCACAAGGCGGTCTCCCTCGGCATCGGCCACTCCCCCGAGGGGCGCCGGGTCCTGGCCCGCCAGAGCGTCCGGGACAACCTGCTGCTCGGGGCCTGGACCCGCAAGGACGGCGACGCCATCGCCGCCGACCTCAAGGGCCAGCTGGACCGCTTCCCCCGCCTGGCCGAACGCATCGACCAGCCCGCCGGCACCCTCTCGGGCGGCGAGCAGCAGATGCTGGCCATCGCCCGGGCCCTCATGAGCCGGCCCCGCCTCCTGCTGCTCGACGAGCCCAGCCTGGGCCTCGCCCCCCGCCTGGTCCGGGACATCTTCGCCATCGTGAGCGAGCTCCACGAGGCCGGCGTCACCATCCTCCTCGTGGAGCAGAACGCCACCCTGGCCCTCCAGCGGGCCGACCGTGGCTATGTGCTCGAGGCGGGGCAGATGACGCTGTCGGGCCCGGCGGCCGAACTGGTGGCCGACGAGCGGGTCCGGCGGGCCTACCTCGGTTGACGGACGCACCGGCTGACCGGATCACGGGCGCCTCCGGCCTGTCCGGCCTGGCCGTCACCCTCTCGGCCGGAATGGTGATGTCGACCTTCCTCGGCTTCGCCTTCGCGGCGCTGGGGCCGTTCATCATCGACGACCTCGACCTGTCCCGCACCGCCCTCGGGTCCCTCTCCACCGTCATGTACCTGGTGGGCTGCGTCCTCTCCCCGGTGCTCGGCCCGCTCGTCGATCGCATCGGGGGCCGGCGCAGCCTGCTGGCCCTCTTCGCCGTCGGATCGGCGGGCACCCTGGCCGCCGCCACCTCCTCGGATTACGCCGGCCTGATGGCCGGGGCCGCCCTGGCCGGCGTGGGCGTGGCCCTGGGCAACATCTCCACCAACCAGCTCATCGCCCGCCATGTGCACCCGCCCCGGCAGGGGATCCTGACCGGCGTGAAGCAGTCCGGGGTCCAAGTTGGCGCCTTCCTGGCCGGGGCCGCCCTGCCCGCCCTGGCCGAGGCGTGGGAGTGGCGGACGGCCCTCGGCGCCAGCCTCCTGATCGCCGCCGGCGGGGTGGCGGGGACACTCCTGACCGTCCCCCACCACTCGGGCCGGTTCGAACGGCCCGACGAGCCGGGCGACGCCGGACCGCTCCCGCTCGGGCCGGCCATCAACCGGTTGACCGCCTACTCGACGTTGATGGGGCTCGGGGTGGGTGCGGCCGCCGCCTACCTGCCGCTCTACGCCGTGGAGGCCCTGGGAACGGGACGGCGGACCGCCGGGCTGGCCGCCGGGTTCATGGGCCTGGTCGGGGTGGTGGCCCGGGTGCTGTGGGGCCGGCGCCACGACCGCACCGTCGCGCCGGTGACCCGGACCCTGCTGTTCCTGGCCGTCGGATCGGTCGTCGCCGCCGGACTGGTGGGGGCGGCGGAGGTGGCCGGGGTCGCCCTGCTGTGGGCCGGGGCCGCCGCTCTCGGGGCCACCGCCGTGGCCTGGAACGCCCTCGGGATGCTGTCGATCGTGCGCGACGTCGATCCCGCCCGGGCCGGACGGGCATCGGGTCGGGTGCTCCTGGGCTTCTTCGCCGGGTACCTGGCCGGGCCCGTGTCCTTCGGGGCCGTGGTCGACGCCACCGACGAGTATGCCCTGGGCTGGGCCGGCGTCACGGCCGCATTCGTGGCCGCCGTCGCCGTCGGCTGGCCGTGGCGCCGCCGGGCGGACGACCCTGGCTAACGGACGCTAACGGACGGCTAACTCGGATTCTCGAATCCCCGAGGGTCGGGTCCTCCCTGGCTGAGTTTCCGATCTTGCCTGGCTGAGATGCGTGGTTGTTGCTGGGATCGTGGGCTGTGGCCGGGAGGCGGATAGGGCTGTCTCGCTGATCCTGGGTGGCCGGGTTCGGGAAGTGGTGGAGTTGAAGGCGGACCCGATGAGCGTGGCGACGAACGCTCGGCCACCAACAGACAGCCCTTGTAGTTACAGAGTTGTAGTTCGGAGGACAGCTTCGTTGGGGTGGGTGGTCCACCATCACTGGCTAGCGGCATTTTATGATTTACAGCGATGATGTTAGCGATACGACCCTATCGGGAGGGTGGAGAGTTCTTCGTGTCGCCGGGCGGTTCCGCCCAGCGCCGCTACGAGACGCTCCGGGCGTACTTCGTGGAGGGTGCCACCGCCGCCGAGGCCGCCGCCCGGTTCGGCTACACCGAAGCGACGGTGGCGGCCATGGCCCGGGACTTCCGAGCCGGGGATCGCAACTTCTTCGTCGACCGGCGTCCCGGCCCGCGGGTGGCGCCCGCCAAGGCCGCCGCCCGGGAGGCGGTCGTGAGGCTGCGGGCCCAGGGCTACTCCATCGATGCCATCACTGCCGCCCTGGCCGACGGCCCCACTCCGTTGAACCGGACCGGGGTGTGGGAGATCTGCCGGGACGAGGGCCTGGACCGGCTCCCCACCCGGGCCCCGTCCAAGCGGCCGCCCCCGCTGCGGGAGCGCCAGTGCCGGGTGCGGGTCATCCGCTGGCCCGACGCGCCCGTCGTCGAGGACACCTCCTACGCGGGCCTGCTGCTGCTGGTCCCCGCGTTGGTCGAACTCGACCTGCCCGCCGCGGTGGCCGCCGCCCGCATGCCCGGCACCAGTGAAGTCCCCGCCCTGGCCTCGGTGCTGTCCCTCCTCGCCCTCAAGGCCATCGGCCGGCGCCGGGTCTCCCACGTCGATGACGTCGCCGTCGACGCCGGCCTGGCCACCTTCGCCGGTCTGGAGTCGTTACCAAAAGCCACCGCCCTGGGCACCTACTCCTACCGGCTGTCGCGCGCCCACGACCAGACCCTGCTCGCCGCCGTGGCCGGCGCGGCCCGGCGCAGCGGCCAGGTCGAAGGAGCCAGCTTCGATCTGGACTTCCACGCCATCATGCACTTCGGCGACGACGTCGCCCTCGAGACCCACTACGTGCCCCGGCGGTCCCAGCGCACCGAGTCGGTCCTCACCTTCTTCGCCCAAGACGGCCAGACCCGCAACCTCGTGTACGCCAACGCAACCTGCACGAAGAACAGCCAGGCGGGCGAAGCGCTCGCCTTCGCCCGCCACTGGCGTGAGATCTCCGGGTCGGTCCCCGAACTGCTGGTGTTCGACTCCAAAGTCACCACCGGCGCCGGCCTCGCCGCCCTCGACGCCGAGGGCATCACCTTCCTCACCCTGCGAGCCCGCAACGCCAAACTGACCGCTGTCCTGGAAGCGCTCCCCGACAACGAGTGGACCACCATCAGCCTCGACCGGCGCGGCCCCCACCACCGCCCCCAGGTCCACGAGGACATCGTCACCGTCCGCGGCTGCCCACGACCCCTACGCCAGATCGCGGTGCGCGGCCTCGGCCACGACCATCCCACCCTCATCCTCACCAACGACTCGACCAGCAAGCCCGGCCGTCTGGTCGACCGCTACGCCAAACGCATGAACATCGAGCAGCGCCTCGAAGAAGGCATCCGATCCTTCCACCTCGACGCCCTGTCGTCTGCTGTCGCCCTCAACGTCGACCTCGACACCACCCTCACCGTCATCGCTCAACTCGCCTACGACTGGCTCCGCCGGCGCCTCCCCGGCTACGAGACCGTCACCCCCGACACCATCTGGCGGCGCTTCATCTCCACCAAAGGCAGCGTCACCCTCGGACCCAAAGAAGTCGTCGTCCGACTCGGCGAACGCACCTACAGCCCCGTACTGCGAGCAGCCCAGCTCCCCACCACCGCCGTCCCCTGGTGGCAAGGCCGCACCCTCCGCTACGAACTCCCACCCGGGAAGCGAAAGTAGGGCCCAATTCGCTGTTCGAGAATCCGAGCTAATCGCTCCGGCCTTGCCCGCAGTCGCGCCGGGTCAGCCGGGGCGGACGGCAGCCAGGTAGTCGGCGGCCATCTCGGGGGTGAGGAACTCGAGCATCACGGCGTTGTCGACCCACACCTCGACGA
>JBOGFO010000327.1:0-6777 GCA_050743445.1 Acidimicrobiia bacterium | reverse complement strand
CCGGCGAAGAGCTCCTGCTCGGAGGTAAGCTCGGGCATCGCACTCAGCCCGGCGTGACGCCTAAGAGATCGCGGGCGATGAGCATCCGCTGGGTGTTGGCCGGGCCTTCCCCCAGCTCGGTGGCGAGAACGTCGCGCAGGCGGAGCTGGACCGGGTGCTCCCGGCTGTAGGCGACGTGGCCGATGGTGAGGATCGCCTCGTGGCACACCGACGACGCCAGCCGGGGGATCCACGACTTGGCCATGGCCGCGTCCCGGCGGAAGTCCTCGCCCCGGTCGGCCTTCCACAGCGCCCGCTGCGCCAGCAGCCGGGCCGCCTCCAGATGGGTGGCGGCATCGGCCAGGGGAAAGGCGACGCCCTGGCGGGTGGCCAGGGGCGCTCCGAACGTCACCCGTTCCCTCGACCAGGCCACCGCCTCGTCGAGGGCGGCGCCGGCCACGCCCAGGCACACGCAGCAGACGAGCACCTTGGAGGAGGCGAGGGAGCGGAGCGCGGTCCGCAGCCCCGATCCCGGTTCGCCGAGCAGGGCGTCGGCGGGCACCTCGACGTCGTCGAAGGTGACGATCGCCCGGCCCAGCGGCCGGCTGCCCATGTCGTCGAAGGGTGCGACCGTGACGCCGGGAGCGTCGAGCGGAACGAAGAACAGGGCCGGTCCTGACATCTCGGGGGCACCCCGGGCCCCGGGTTCGGTCCTGGCCAGGACGAAGGCGACCTGGGAGGCGGAGAAGCTCATCGACGACTTCTCGCCCCGCAGGACGAAGCCGCCGCCGGTGGGCTTGGCCGTGGCGGCCAGGGCGGCGATGTCGGAGCCGGTCCCCGGCTCGGTGAAGGCGAGACCGAAGGTGGCGTCGCCGGTGGTGACCCGGGGCAGCCACTCCGCCCGGATGCGTTCGGATCCGAAGCGCCAGAGCAGCTTTCCGGCCGTTCCCGCCTGGATGACCATGAGGGCGGTGGTGTAGTCGGCGCGGCCCAGCTCCTCGCACACCAGCCCGGCGGCGAGCTCGCCGGCCCCCTGGCCGCCGGCCTCGGCGGGCACGTGGACACCCAGGAGTCCGGCCGTGGCCAGCAGCTTCATCGTCTCCCAGGGGAAGGTGCCGGCCCGGTCCCGCTCCACGTAGCCGGGGGCGAGCTCGGCGGCCAGCCGGCGGGCCACGACCGCCAGGTCCCCGTGTTCGGGCAGATGGGTGAAGTCCATGCGACGGCTCCTAAATCTCGGGAACACCCCGGGCCCCGGGCCGGGCAGGCTCGTGGGGATGGAACTGGGGCACCCAGCGGCGAACGGCCTGGTAGGGCCCGACCTCCTCGGGGACGAAGGGCGGTCGCGCCTGGTACCGCAGGTTTTCCCAGATGGGGAAGTCCTCCTGGGCCAGCTTGTACTGGAGGGCGTAGAGCATGGCCCGCTGCTTCTCGGGGAGCGCGCGGGGGACGAAGACGGTGAAGTGGAAGTCGCTCCTCAGCCCGTCGACGGGGGTGATGCAGGCCGTCTGGGAGGTGCCCCCCAGGCCGTTGATGTTGGTGAGGAGGATCCCGAGTCCCTGCACGAAGACGTCGAACTCCCCCTGGGCGGCGGTGGCGAGGATCTCCTCGTGCCGGGCGTCGAGGGGCTTGGTGAAGCGCTGGACGCTGTGGATCCGGTGCCCGTCGGTGGAGAACTCGACGAAGGCGGGGACCGTGCCGGTTCCGTGGACGTAGCGGAAGTGGAAGATGTCGGGGAGGTTCTCGATCAGCAGCTGGGGCTGCATCTCCACGCCGGCCCAGCGCCGGGCGCCGTCGGGCCACACCGGGTGGTAGTCGCCGAGCGGGAAGGGGAGCTGGAGCTTCTCGGGTTCCCAGGCCGGCGGCTCGCCGGCGGCGTCGTGCCACACCAGCACGAAGGGTTCGACTTCCCGGACATGCCAGGTCCCGATGCGCCTGGCCTGGGTCTTGCGCTCGCTGTAGGGGATGTCGACCGTGCACCCCTCGCAGTTCCAGCGCCAGTGGTGGAACGGGCAGATGATGTCGTCATCCACCACCGTGCCGCCGAAGCCCAGGTGGGCGCCGAGATGGGCGCAGTGGGCGTCGAGGACGTGGACCCGGCCGGATTCACCCCGGTAGGCGACGAGGTCCTGGCCGAAGTAGTGCATCGACTTGTCCTCGCCCGGCGGGAGCTCGTCGCCCCAGGCGATCTGGAACCAGCCGGTGGGCATGGTGGTGTAGGGAAAATCCTTCATGTCGTGTACCCCCGGAAGACGCGCCAGAGCGCTTCGACGGAGGCCAGCCAGGCGTCGAGATCACGCTGGGCCGGGGCGGAGAGGACGTGGCCCACGCCCGCCGTGGCGTAGGCGTCGAGGTGGCGGCGGAGCTCGTCGAGGTCGCCGGAGAGGCCGTCGACGTCGAGGCGCATGGACACGGCGAACTCCGGCTCCGGCCGCTCCTCCCGGAGCCGTTTGACAGTGGCGGCCAGGTCCTCGAGCGTCGCGTACCGGCGCCGGTCGGGATTGGCCTGCTGGCGGAGGGGGACGCCGACGCCCTGCCAGCCGTCGCCCTTCTCCACCGCCCGGCGCAGGGCCCGGGCGCTGCTGCCCCCGACCCAGATGGGGATGCGATGGGCGGGCAGTGGCTTCACCTTCAGGTCACGGAAGCTGACGGTGGGGCCCTCGAAGCCGGTCGGGGCGCCGGCCCAGCAGGCCCGCAGGACGTCGACGGCCTCGTCGGTCAGGTCCCCCCGGCCCTGGAACGGGACGCCGCAGGCGTCGAACTCGGCCTCCAGCCACCCCGCCCCGATGCCGAGGACCAGACGGCCGGCGGAGAGGACGTCGATAGTGGCCAGCTGCTTGGCCGCCACCACCGGGCGGCGCAGGGGCAGGACGAGGACGCTGGTGCCGAGGCCCACCCGGCTCGTCACCGCGGCCACGAACGACAGCGTGGACATGGACTCGAGCAGGAACGACGGGGGATAGGCCACCCCTTCGGGCACGGCGATGTGATCGGCCGCCCACACGTCGTCGAAGCCGAGATCCTCTGCCTGGCGGGCGGCCCGGGTGAGACCCTCGGCGGTGGCCGGGCCGTACTGGGGGAGGGCGATCCCGAAGCGCACGGCTACCGGGGGTTCCGTACCCGGCGGGCGAGGGCTTCGGAGATGAGCATCCGCTGGATCTGGTTGGTGCCGATGTAGATCTGCATCACCTTGGCGTCGCGCATCATCCGCTCGACGGGATGGTCCTTGAGATAGCCGTGGCCGCCCAGGCACTGGACGGCGTCGGTGGTCACCGCCATGGCCGTGTCGGTGCAGAACACCTTGGCCATGGAGGCCAGCTCGCCGGCCCGGGGGTCGCCGCCGTCCACCGCCTGCGCCGCCTTGTAGGCCAGCTCCCGCCCGGCCTCGATCCGGATGGCCATATCGGCGATGGGGAAGGACACGCCCTGGAACTCGTAGACCGGCTTCCCGAAGGCCTTGCGTTCCAGCGTGTAGTCGAGGGCGTACTCCATGGCCGCGGCGGCCAGCCCGCAGGCCATGCCGGCCACGTTGGGCCGGGCGAAGTCCAAGAGTCGCTGGGCGGCCCTCATGCCGGTCTCGCCGCCGATCATGTTCTCGGCCGGGATCTCGACGTTCTCGAAGGCGAGGGCGGCCAGGGAGCTGCCCCGCAGGCCCATCTTCCGCTCCTCGCGGATGACGCTCACCCCGGGGGACTCGACGGCGTCGACCATGAACATCCGCAGGCCCCGCCAGCCCGAGCCGGGCTCGACGGTGGCCACCAGGGCGAAGAGGTTGGCCACGCCCCCGTTGGTGATGAAGCACTTCTCCCCGTTGATGAGGAAGGAGCCGCCCTTGTCCGCGGCGTGGGTGCGGATCCCGCCCAGGTCGCTGCCGGCCTCGGGTTCGGTGGCGGCGAAGCAGCCGACGCGCTCGTCGAGGAGGGGGAAGAGCCGGTCCTGCTGTTCAGGG
Organism: Acidimicrobiia bacterium; assembly: GCA_050743445.1. Taxonomy (GTDB): domain Bacteria; phylum Actinomycetota; class Acidimicrobiia; order IMCC26256; family BP-133; genus CAWBJP01. The sequence continues at coordinate 2,852 of JBOGFO010000327.1, read as the reverse complement.
GTGCCCAGGAACCGCAGGGGGATGGCGGGGCCGAAGTTCTCGAACATCTGGGCGGCGGCGGCACTCACCCGGGAGATCGTCTCGGCCAGGATGACCCACTCCGTCGCGCCCGCCTCGGCGCCCCCGTACTTCTCGGGCGTCATGAGCGACAGCCAGCCGAGCTCCCGGTAGAGGTCGAGGAGGTCGTGGGGGAACTTGTCCTCTTCCTCCATGCGGGCGCCGATGGGAGCGATGCGCTCCTCGGCCACCCGGGTCACCGTCTCGGCGAAGAGCTCCTGCTCCGGGGTGAGGGTGGGCATCTCGGGGCAGCCTCCCGAATGAGCAGTCGGTCAGTCAGGTGCACTCTATCTACAACGGGCCGCAGGCCGCCACCCCGCCTCCGACCGCCCCAGCCAATCATGAGTGTCACACCCCGTCCTTATGATCGGGGCATGTTCGACGCTGGGGTCGAGAGTCCGCTCGGTGATGTGCTGCCGTTGCACCGCTCGTTGGTGGGTGAGGTCGACGTTGCCGAGCTCGAGGTGCCGGAGACGGTCCGGCTGGTGGAGGAGTGTGCTGAAGCCGAGCGGCGCTTCGCCGCGCTGCGGGTCATGGCGGCCGCCACGTTGGAAAACAAGGCGGTGTGGCGACGGGAGGGGTTCCGGTCGTTGGCGGAGTGGATGGCCGACAAAGCCGGCATCCAGGTCGGGCAGGCCGGAGCCGGTCTGGAGATGGCGGGTCACCTCGAGAAGCTTCCGGCCCTGGCAGTGGCCTTCCGGGAGGGGCGGCTGTCGGAGATCCAGGCGCGAGAGATCGCCGAGGTCGCGTCTGAAGTGCCCGATGCCGAGGAGCAGCTCATCGAGGCGGCCGGGAAGCTCTCGCTCAGGGGATTTCGGGACGAGTGCCGGCGGATCGAGGCGGCCGCCCTCATCGACGAGGACCAACGGCACTGCCGGGTGCACCGGCAGCGGCGGGCGCGGGCCTGGGTCCGAAACGGCGCGGGTCATTTCAATGCCGTCATGACTCCCGACAAGTTGGCCCGGTTCGTGAGCGTGCTCGACTCCCACACCGACGGCATCGTGGCCGACGCCATCAAAGGTGGCTGGTTCGAGAATCGTGACGTCCACCGGGTGGATGCGCTGGTCGACCTCGTCCGGCCGGAAAGCACCGTGGCGGCCGGCCCCGACACCATGCTCCACGTCGTCATCGACTACGACGCCCTGATGCGGGGCCATTCGGTGACGGGGGAGCGGTGCGAGATCCGCGGCATCGGGCCATGCGGCGGCCGGCGGGCCGCGATAGTCTCATGACTGAATATTCGGTCAGCGAGCCGGGAGGGGGGATCACCCATGGCGGAGGCGGCGCCCCGCACAGATCTCGACCTGTGGTCCGACGAGGTGCTCCTCGACCCGTGGCCGCATTACCGCGCCATCCGGGACACCGGCCCCGTCGTCTACCTGGAGCAGTACGACCACTACGCCGTCGGCCGCTTCACCGACGTGCGGGAGGCGCTGCGGGACTGGCAGACGTTCACCTCGGCCGACGGCGTGGCCTTCAATGACCTCATGAACGAGGCGGAGCTGGGCACCGCCCCGGGCACCGACCCGCCCGAGCACGACCAGGTCCGCGCCGCCCTGCTGCAGCGCCTGCGCCTGTCCGAGGTCCGGGGCCTGCACGATCTTCTCCAGGCCCGGGCCGACGCCCTGGTGGCGGAGCTGGTGGAGCGGAAGACGTTCGACGCGGTGACCGATCTGGCCCAGCCCTACGTCACCGGCGCGGTGGGGGAGCTGATCGGGATCTCGGGCGAGGTCCTCGACCGCTTCGGTCCCGCCGGACCGACCTTCTTCGACACCGCCGGACCTGAGGGCGAACGGGTCTATGAGGCGTTTCCCATCGCCCTGGAGCTGCTCCAGGAGATCGGGCGGCTGGGCAAGGAAGACATGGCCCCCGGCAGCATGGGCTGGTCGCTCTTCGAAGCCGAGGAGCGGGGCGAGGTCCCGGAGGACAGCACCACCATGCTGATCTGGAACTACCTCGGCCCGGCCTTCGACACCACCATCAACGGGATCGGCAGCACCGTCTGGATGCTGGCCCGGGATCCCGAGCAGTGGAAGCTCCTGCGCGAGGACCCGTCCCTGATCCCGGGCGCCTTCAACGAGGGCCTGCGCATGGAGGCGCCCATCCAGATCTGGGCCCGCGGCTGCCGCCACGGCGCCGAGATCGACGGCGTGACCATCCCCCCCGGCTCCCGGATGGCGATCCTCCTCGGCTCCGCCAACCGCGACGAGCGCCACTATCCCGACCCCGACACCTACGACCTCCGGCGCAATCCCAAGGACCACGTCGGCTTCGGCCATGGCATCCACGCCTGCGTGGGGTCGCCCCTGGCCCGGGAAGAGGCCCACGCCATGCTCCGGGCCCTGGTGGAGCGGGTGAGCACCCTGGAGTGCGGCGAGCCGGTGTGGGAGCCGCACAACACCACCCGGGGGCTGGCGAGCCTCCCCCTGGAGATCTCCTGAACGTCGCCGCCCGGCTGCAGGTCGGGCTGTTCGACGTCGTCGAGCGGGGTCGGATCCTGGCCGGGGCCGGCGATCCCTCCGACCTCCGGCGCCCCCTGCTGGCCGATGCCGGCGAGCAAGCGGCCATCCTCGGCGATGCCGGCTTCGACGGCGTGTACACCATCGAGGCGGCCCACGACGTCTTCTTCCCGCTCGTCCTGGCCGTCCAGGAGACCCGCCCGCTGGAGGCTGTCCACCAGCCTGGCCATCGCCTTTCCCCGCAGCCCCATGCACGTCGCCCACCAGAGCTGGGACCTCCAGATGCTCTCCGAGGGCCGGTTCCGCCTCGGGCTCGGGACGCAGGTGCGCCAGGTC
>JBOGFO010000326.1:0-2461 GCA_050743445.1 Acidimicrobiia bacterium | reverse complement strand
CGCCTGGGCCGAGATCGTGGCCGCCGGAGCCCATCGCGTGGTGGCCATCTGCATGGCGCCCCAGTACTCCGTCATGACGGTTGGCAAGTACTGGGAGAAGCTCGACGAGGCCATCGCCACCGTCGGGGGGAAGGCGATCCCCGTCCATCGGGTGCGGTCGTGGGCCACCCATCCCGGGCTGGTGGACGGCTTTGCCGCCGCCGTCGACGAGGCCCGGTCGGGTTGGTCGTCCGACACGCCGGTGCTCTTCACCGCCCACTCGCTCCCGGAGCGGATCGTGGCCGAAGGCGATCCCTATCCCGCCGAGGTGGCGGCCACAGTGGAAGCGGTCACGACCCGCCTCGGCCTGGCGGTGACCCGCTTCGCGTACCAGAGCCAGGGACGCTCGCCCGAGCCGTGGCTCGGGCCCGAGGTGGAGACCGTCCTCGAGGAGCTGGCCGCCGCCGGCCACACCCGGGTGGTGGTGGCGCCCATCGGGTTCCTCTCCGACCACGTCGAGACCAGCTACGACATCGACATCGAGTTCACCGCCGCCGCCGCCAAGCTGGGCATGGAGCTGCGGCGCACCCCGATGCTCAACGCCGGCGACGCCCTGGTCGCCACCCTGGCCGCGCTGGTCGACGAGGCGCTGGCTTGAGCCCGGGGCGGGCCGTGGTCGTGGGCGGCGGGATCGCCGGCCTGGTCGCCGCCTACGAGCTGTTCGAGCGGGGTCTCGACGTCACGCTCTTCGAGTCCGACAGCCGCTTCGGAGGCAAGATCGTCACCAGCCGGACGGACGACGGCCTGGTCATCGAGGGCGGCGCCGACTCGTTCCTGTCCTCCAAGCCCGCCGGCCTGGCTCTGTGCCAGCGCCTCGGGATCGGCAGCCGGCTCATCAACTCCCGGCCCGATGACCGGCGGACGTTCGTGTGGTCCCGGGGCCGGCTGCGCACCCTGCCCGAGGGACTCGTCCTCGGTTCGCCGGCCCGCGTCGGCGGGCTGTTGCGCTCCGGGCTGATCTCGCCCGCCGGTGCCGCCCGGATGGCCCTCGACGTGGCCGTTCCCGCCCGCCGGGACGGCGTCGAGGAGTCGATCGGCGGCTTCTTCACCCGCCGCCTGGGCCGGGAGGCCTACGACCGGGTGGTGGAGCCCCTACTGGCCGGCATCCACGCCGGCGACGCCACGAAGCTGAGCCTGCCCGCCCTGTTCCCCCGCTTCGTGGCCATGGAGCGCGACCACGGTGGCCTGGTACGGGCGGCGCTGGCCGCTCGCCGCAACCATGACGGGCCCGCACCGACGGAGGCGGCCGGCCACAGCCCCTTCGTCAGCCTCCAGGGCGGGATGGGGGAGCTGATCGAGGCGCTGGTGGCGATCCTCTCGTCGACCGGGGCGACGCTCCAGAGCGGGACCCGGGTGACCGACCTGGCCCCGACCGACGCCGGTTGGCGGGTCGGCGTCGAGGGCGGAGAGCCGGTGGAGGCCGACGCCGTGATCATGGCCACCCCCGCCTTCGTCACCGCCGGGCTGGTCCGGTCCCTGTCGCCTCCTGCCACCGCCCTGCTCGAAGGCATCCCCCATGCCTCGACCGCCACCGTGTCCCTCGCCTACCGGGCCGGGGACGTCGGCGGCCGCGCCCCGGCCGGCTACGGCTTCGTGGTGCCCCGGGTGGAGGCCCGCCCGCTCATCGCCGCCACCTGGAGCTCCAACAAGTGGCCGTCCCGGGTCATCCCCGGTCACCACGTCATCGTCCGGGGCTACGTGGGAGGCGTGGGGCGCGAGGGGGTGATGAGCCGCCCCGACGACGAGCTGGTCACCCTCGTCCGCTCCGAGCTCGAGGCCCTGGCCGGCCTGACGGGCGAGCCCCTCCACACCGAGGTCCACCGGTATCCGCAGGGGATGCCCCAGTACACCGTCGGCCACCTCGAGCGGGTGGCCCGCATCCGCGCCGAGCTGGCCTCCTGGCCCGGCCTGGCCGTGACCGGCGCCGCCTACGGCGGGGTCGGCATCCCCGACTGCATCACCGACGCCACGGCCACCGCGGCGGCGATCGCCGCCACCCTCTGACCAAGGCGGGTGCGATGTTGGCCCTCACCGGGCCACAATCGCGCCCGCCTCTGGGGAGCGGGCGAACCTGCCGGGGGAGGGTTCACCGGGCAGGCACCCTTTGGTACAGTCTGAGGTCCACGCGGACGTGGCTCAGTTGGTAGAGCACAACCTTGCCAAGGTTGGGGTCGCGGGTTCGAATCCCGTCGTCCGCTCCAAGAAACCAGCAGGTCAAGTGGCATTTCCGGGGGGCCTGAGCGGCCCCTCGAACGCGTCCGCCGGGCGCCCGTCCCACAACGGTTCCCACATTGCGAACGCGCCACGACGGGCTCAGACGGTCGATCGCGGTCTTTCGCGGCCGCCCATTCGGCCTTAGGGCGAGTCCACCCGGCCGGGGGTCTACTGGTTCCGGAGCCCGGTACTCGTCGAGCGCGTCCTC
>JBOGFO010000325.1:0-2934 GCA_050743445.1 Acidimicrobiia bacterium | reverse complement strand
AGGCGCTTGCCCATCTCGGCCTCCAGGGCCGCCCGAGCGGACGCGACCTCGTCCATGAGACCACCGGGCATCACGTTGCCGGCCGCCATGTAGTCCTTGCAGGCGTCGGTGGTGATGGTGAAACCGGGCGGGACGGGCAGCCCCAGGCTCGTCATCTCGGCCAGGTTCGCGCCCTTGCCCCCGAGGAGGTACTTCTGGTCGCGGTTGCCTTCGCGAAAGGCGTAGACGTACTTCGTCATCTCCATCCTCCTTGGGAGCGGCAGCTTGCGTGCGTCAGCGGGGCAGGCGATCGGCGAGGTGGGAGACGAGCTCGTCGACCGAGACCCGCTCCTGGGCCATCGAGTCGCGCTCCCGGACCGTCACCGCCTTGTCGTCGAGCGAATCGAAGTCGACCGTCACGCAGAACGGCGTTCCGATCTCGTCGTGGCGGCGGTAGCGCCGGCCGATGGCCCCGGCCTCGTCGTAGTCGATCTGGAAGGAGGGGCGCAGCATGGCGGCGACCTCCCGGGCCGTCGGCGACAGGCGCCCGTTCTTGGACAGGGGCAGGACCGCCACCTTGATGGGCGCCAGGCGGGGATCGAGGCGCAGGACCGTGCGGGTCTCTCCCCGCACCTCCTCCTCGTCGTAGGCGGCGAGCAGGAAGGCCAGCGTGGCCCGGTCGGCTCCCGCCGAGGGCTCGATGACGTGCGGCACGTAGCGCCGGTCACCCTCCTGGTCGAAGTACGTGAGGTCCTTGCCCGAGAACTCGGCGTGCTTGGAGAGGTCGAAGTCGGTGCGGTTGGCGATCCCCTCGAGCTCACCCCATCCCCAGGGGTACAGGAACTCGACGTCGGCCGTCCCGGTGGAGTAGTGCGACAGCTCATCGGGGTCGTGCTGGCGGAGGCGGAGCCGGTCATCGGGGATACCGAGGTCCCGGTACCAGCCCACCCGCTCGTCGCACCAGTACTCGAACCACTTGCCGCCCTCTTCGGGCGGCACGAAGAACTCCAGCTCCATCTGCTCGAACTCCCGGGTCCGGAAGGTGAAGTTGCCCGGGGTGATCTCGTTGCGGAACGCCTTGCCGATCTGCGCGATCCCGAACGGCGGCTTCTTGCGGGAGGTGGTCTGCACCGACGGGAAGTTCACGAAGATGCCCTGGGCCGTCTCCGGGCGCAGCCAGGCGACGGAGGCGTCGTCCTCCACCGGGCCGACATAGGTCTTGAACATCAGGTTGAACTGGCGGGCCTCGGTGAAGGACTCCTTGGAACCGCAGTTGGGACAGGCGCCGGATTCGGGCAGCTGATCCGCCCGGAACCGCTCCTTGCAGTTGCGGCAGTCGACGAGGGGGTCGGAGAAGGTGGCCACGTGGCCGGACGCCTCCCACACCCGCGGCGCCATGAGGATGGCGGCGTCGAGGCCGACGATGTCATCCCGGAGCTGCACCATGGCCCGCCACCAGGCTTCCTTGACGTTGCGCTTGAGGAGCACTCCGAGAGGCCCGTAGTCCCACGTGGAACGGAATCCGCCGTAGATCTCGGAGGACGGGAAAACAAAGCCCCGGCGTTTTGCCAGGTTGACGATGCGTTCCATGTGATCAGGGGCGGGAGGCATGCGGAGCAATGGTAGTCATGAGGATGGCGCCGCTCCGCAGGCGCCGTTCCAGGTGATGCTCGAGGGCTCGCAGGGCGAGCGATTCGGCTCCGGCCAGGGCGGGACCGGGTGGTTCGGCCAGCACACCCCGCAGGCCTCCACCGAGGATGCGGCCGACGACGGCGAGGGTTCCGGGACTGACCCGCGGTGCCCCCGGACCGGCACAGGCCGGGCACAGCACTCCCCCCTCGTTCAGATCGAACATGGCCGCCCCGGCCACCGGCTCATCGCAACGGGCGCACGCCTCGAGCACGGGATGGAAGCCCTCGAGGGAGAGGAGCTTCCAGAAGAAGCCGACGGTCACGCCGGGGACGGGGGCCTCGGTCAGGGTGCCCAGCGCCGCGACCAGCATGCGGTACAGGGGGATGTTGGCCTGGCGCTCCTGGACCACGGCATCGGTGGCCTCCAGCATGGCCACGGCCTGGGTGAAGACCTCGTAGCCCTCCCGCAGCGACCGGTGGGAGGCGATCGTCTCCACCTGGGTGACGACGTCGAGGTTGCGGCCCTCGTAGAGCTGGAGGGCGACGTGGCTGGTCGGCTCCAGCCGCGCCCCGAAGCGGCTCTTGGACCTGCGGATGCCCTTGGCCACGGCCCGCACCTTGCCCCGGCCCTCGGTGAGGAAGGTGACGATACGGTCGGCCTCCCCCAGCTTGATCGTGCGCAGCACGACCCCACGCTCCCGGTACAGGCCTGGCATCAGACCTCAGTGTAACTACACCGGGGTCATTCCGCCGCTGGGGTCGTCGTCGGAGTCGAGGCCGCCGAAGCGGCGCTGGCGCTTCTGGTAGGCGGCGATGGCCTCGAAGAGATGCTCGCGGCGGAAGTCGGGCCAGAGGGTGTCGGTGAAGTAGAGCTCGGCGTAGGCCAGCTGCCACAACAGGTAGTTGGACAGGCGGTACTCGCCCGACGTGCGCACCAGGAGATCCGGGTCGGGGACGTCGGGGAGGTACAGGTGCCGGGCGAAGGCCTCCTCGTCCACCCGGTCGGCGTCCAGGCGGCCGGCGGCCACATCCTCGGCGATGCCCCGGGCGGCGTCGACAAGCTCCGCCCTCCCCCCGTAGTTGAAGGCGATCACGAGCGTCATCCTCTTGTTGCGGAGAGTCAGCTCCTCGGCCACCTCCATGCGGCGCAGCACCCGCGCGGGCACCCGCCCGCCCCGCCGGCCGGCGAAGCGGATCCTCACGCCCCGGTCGTGCAGCTCGTCGCGCCGGCGCATCAGCAGCGTCTCGTTGAAGTTCATGAGGAACCGGACCTCATCGAGGGGCCGGCGCCAGTTCTCGGTGGAGAAGGCGTACACCGTGAACC
>JBOGFO010000324.1:0-3416 GCA_050743445.1 Acidimicrobiia bacterium | reverse complement strand
GTTCGGCTCCATGCAGTACCCGAGGGTCTCGCCGCAGCTGGGGTTTGAGTCGAAGCCGTCGTTGTCGTCCGTCACCGTGTGGTCGACACCGTCGTTGTTGGTCCACGTGACCTGCTCGCCGGCCTGGATGGTGAGGTCCTTCGGTTCGAACAGTTTGTTCTGGAGGGACACGGCGGCGGGCGGCTGTTCCGGGGTGGCCGTCGGAATGCCCGTACCGGTGACCGCGGCCAGGACGCTGACCATGATTGCCAACCTGCGCACGAGTACCCCCTCACCGACGCCGTTCACCGCCAACCAGCGTCCGACCGTTGGAACCATGGTATCCGTCAGGCGTCGATGGGCCACCCCAGAGTCCAGGCGAGGTCGGGCAGGTCGCCGGCCGCGGCGGCGAACTCGGACATGCTCCGGATGAACCGGTCCCGTGCCTCAGGTGTCATCCGGTCCAGGGCCGCTCCGGCCCTGACCCGAACCCGCCACGACGAGGATCTCCTTGATGGAGGCGATGATGCCGACCAGCAGGAAGGGCTCGGCGATCAGCTTGCGTTCCCGCACGGTCTCGCGGACGGCTCCCATGAGCTCGACGAGGATGAAGACGATCAGCAGCGAGTTGAGCGTGGCCTCGATGGCTTGGGTGGTGCCGTCGGCCGCTTCGGTGACGAGGGGTGTGGGCCGCGTCGACCAGGACCACCAGGGCCCCGGCGGCCAGGAGGAGGGCGATCCAGTGTCGCCACCCGCATCGGGGCGCCAAACCCGGAGCCGGGCAGGTTTCGGGCAGTCCCGGCGGGGCTCAGCCCGGCGGGGCTTCCCGGGCCGCCGAACCACGGCACCCGGCCGGTGGCGTCCAGGCCCAGCGCCTCGATCGTCGCGTCCGCATGGGCCCAGGCCCGGTGGTACAGCCCGACGATCCGGGCGGGGGACTCGCCGGCCGTCGCCCACAGGTCGGCATTGGGTTCCGCGCCGGCCTCGAACCAGGTCTGCGGTTCACCGCTCGGCCGTCCGAAGGTCTCGCCGAAGTACCCCAGCTCGATGCTGGCCGCATGCTTGACCAGGCCCAGCAGGTTGGTGCCGGTCGGAGTCAACGGGCGGCGGACGTCGTACTCGGAGAGCCCTTCCAGCTTCCACAGCAGGGCGTCGCGGGCGACCTGCAGGTAGCGATGGAGGTCCGCCTTCGGCTCCGGTTCCGTCATGGCCGACAGTCTGCCCGGCCGACCAGCACGACAAGGTCCACGCGGCCTGAGCAGGAGCTGAGGCAGGATCGGCCCGTTCCGGGTCGAATTTCCGGGGAGGAAACCCCTCCACAGACCGGGATGAATCGCGCATGAAGCTCTGGGCCACCCTTCCGCGCCATCGCTCCACCGCCGTCGGACTGACCGTCACGGTCGCCGCCGGGCTCCTCCTCTTCGTCGCGCCGTCGGCGCCGGCGGCGGAGGACCCGCTCCTGGACGCCCCGGCGGCGGGGGAGACCCGGCCGTCGGACGTGGGCGGCGACACCATGGACGACCCCGCCATCTGGGTGGACCCCGCCGACCCCACCCGCTCGGTGGTGATCGGCGCCGACCACCTGGACAACAGCCTCTCCGTCTACGACCTGTCCGGTGACCGGCTCCAGAAGCTGCCGCTCTCCCACGGCAACAACGTCGACCTGCGGCCCAACTTCCCGCTCGGCGGCCAGAACGTCCCGATCCTCGGCCTGGCCGGAAGCGGCTCGATCAGCTTCTACACGCTCGACCCGGCGACCCGGCAGCTCACCAACGTGACCAAGGGCGGCGCCAAGATCGACCGCCAGGCCCTGGAGAAGCCGGGCGAAGGAAACTTCTACGCCCACGGGATGTGCCTGTACAACAGCCCGGTCACCGGCGGCTTCTACGCTTTCGTGGTCGACCGCTACGGCACGATCAAGCAGCTCGAGCTCACCGACGACGGCGCCGGCAAGGTGGCCTTCAACGAGGTCCGCCAGATCTACGTCGAGCCCCGGCCGCCGGACGGCAACCGTGACCAGACCGAGGCGTGCGTCGCCGACGAGGTCACGAAGAGCTTCTTCCTCGCCGAGCAGGACTGGCACATCTGGCGCTACGGCGCCGAGCCCACCGACCCCACCGGCACGGCCGACCGGGTCATGGTGGACAAGGAGGTGACCGAGGGCGGCCACTTCACCCGGGAGGCCGAGGGCCTGGCCGTGGTACACGGCCCCGCCGGCGAGAGCTACCTCATCGCCTCCTCCCAGAAGGCCTACATGAACCACCCGGAGGGGAATGGCGCCTTCACCGTCTACCGCGGTACCGCTCCCTACGACTTCCTCCACCACGTGAAGGTGGTCACCTCCGGCGCCGCCGACGGCTGCGAGAACACCGACGGGATCGACGCCGTGTTCGCCAACCTCGGCCCGGCCTACCCCAAGGGCATCTTCATCTGCCAGGACAACGACAACGACGCGCCGGTGCCCGGCAACATGAACTTCAAGTACGTCCGCCTCGACGACATGGTGACGCTGGCCGACGGGCCGGCGCCGACCACGACCACCACCGGGCCGACGACCACCACCACGGTCCCCGGGACCGGGCCCCAGATCGACCCGCCCGGCACCAACGTCCCCGACCCCCTCCCGACCCGCTCGGGCTACTGGATGCTCGGCGCCGCCGGCAAGGTGTTCCCCTTCGGCGACGCCGGCGCCCACGGCGACGCGACCCTCGCCCGGGGGGCGCGGGCGGTCGACCTCGAGCCCACCCCGACCGGGAAGGGCTACTGGGTGATCGACGACCGCGGCTCGATCTTCGCCAAGGGCGACGCCGTCTACCACGGGGCGCCGCCCGCCTCCGGGCTGCGGGCCGGCGAGACCGTCACCAGCCTCTCCGCCACCCGCACCGGTGGCGGCTACCGGGTCTTCACCAGCCTCGGCCGGGTGTTCGTGTTCGGGGACGCCACCGACCTGGGAGACCTGGACGGCATCAAGCTCAACGGCGCCGTGCTCGACTCGATCACGACTCCGTCGGGCCGGGGCTACTACATGGTCGCCGCCGACGGCGGCATCTTCTCCTTCGGCGATGCCGCCTTCTACGGGTCGATGGGCGGCGTGCGCCTGAACCAGCCCGTGCAGTCCCTCGTTCCCGACCCCGACGGCGTCGGGTACTGGCTGGTGGCCTCCGACGGTGGGGTGTTCTCCTTCGAGACGCCGTTCCGGGGTTCGCTCGGCTCCACCAAGCTCAACAAGCCGGTCACCGGCATGGTCCCCTTCGGCAACGGCTACCTGATGGTCGCCGAGGACGGCGGCATCTTCAATTTCTCCGACAAGCCGTTCCACGGCTCCCTCGGGGCGACCCCGCCCGCTGACCCCATCACCTCGGTGGCGCCGCTCGGCGGAGAGCGGCTCCGCCCCAAGGTGGGTGCGATCCTGGCCCTCTGAGGGCCAACATCGCACC
>JBOGFO010000323.1:0-5134 GCA_050743445.1 Acidimicrobiia bacterium | reverse complement strand
ACGTCGCCCAATACCAGCCCCCATGACCCCGGCGTGACCTCGAAAACGTCATAGAAGTCGCCGCCCACCAGGTTGCCGGCGCCCGTCGCCCGGTAGCGGGCCGCCAGGGCGGCGCCGGGGATGGCCGGCAGCAGCGGCGGCAGCAAGGTCTCCTGGAGGGCGCTCACCATCCGGGTGCGCTCGGCGAAGAGCTCGGCGTGCTCGAGGGCGACACCCAGCTGATGGCCGAGGCCCTCGACGAGCTCCTCGTGACGGGGGGTGAAGGCGTGGGCGCGGTGGTGGCCCAGGTAGAGGGCGGCGAGAACATCTCCCTGGCGGCCCCGCACCGGGGCGGCCAGCCAGCTCCGCACCAGGCGCCCGTCGGCCAGCACCCCGTAGTTCCGGGCCTCATCCTCTCCCTGGGCCCATACGGCCACGTCGTCGATCCGCACCGCGTGCTCGGCCCACATGACGCCGGCCAGCACCGGGGCCCGGCCGACGGCCGGCGGCTCGGCGAAGTCCTCCCGGTCGAGGCCGGCGAAGGTGAGCGTGGACCGCTCGCCGTGGGCGGGGAGGAAGAGGGAGAAGCGGGCGCCGACCAGCTGCCGGGCCGCCTCGGCCACCCCCTCGGCCAGGCGATCCGGGTCGAGCTGGGCCAGGAGCGCCGGGAGCCGGAGCAGGAGGCCCTCGAGGCGCTCCCGGTCGGCTTCGAGCTGTTCGAGTGCCCGCCGGCTCATCTCCAGGCGAGCCTCGAGGTCACCGCGCTCGTCCGGGCTCATCGCCGACCAGGGTACGGGGGGCGGAGTTCGGCCGCCACGTGTTCGGGCCGCACGCCCAGGCCGATGAGGCGGCCGGGAACCCGGCGCAGCACCGGGAAGCGGTCCACCAGGCGGAGCCCGGCGGGCGTGCCCGCCTCCACCCGCCCACCCAGCATCGGGCTGAGAACCCGGCTCTGCACCAGCACCTGCAGGCTCTGGATCACCCGGGTGGGGATCTCCCGCCGGCGCTGCACCCGGTCCAGGTCGGCGGTGACCGGCCGGCCGGTGCGCAGCGGACGGGCGAGCAGGTTGGCGGTGGCCACCGCGTCCTGGATGGCGAGGTTGATCCCCACGCCACCGACGGGAGACATGGCGTGGGCGGCGTCGCCGATGCACAGCAGGCCCGGCGCCCACCAGCGGGTCAGGCGGTTGACCCGTACCGACAGCAGGGGGACGTCATCCCACGTGGCCAGCTCCGACAGGCGGTCGGTCAGGAAGGGCGCGGCGGCGGCGATGTCGGCCCGGAAGGCGTCGAGCCCCCGGGCCCTCAACGCCTCGGCCCCGTCCTTGGGCACCACGTAGCCGATCTGCCAGTGCTCGCCCCGGTTGATGAGCACCAGCACCCGGCCGACGTCGAAGCGGCCCATGGTCGCCTCGGGATCCTCGGGCGGGCGCGACACCCGGAACCACAAGACGTCGATGGGGGCGCCCAGCTCCCGCAACGGCAGGCCCGCCTCCCGGCGCAGCACCGAGTTGCGGCCGTCGCAGGCCACCACCAGATCGGCGCGGACCTCCAGCTCCCCGTCCGGACCCCTGCCCCGGACCCCCACCACCCGCCCCCGTTCGTGGACCAGCCCTGTCGCCTCCGTCTCCATCCGCAGCGTGAAGGCCGGCGACTGCCGGGCCGATCCGGCCAGGAAGTCGAGGAAGTCCCACTGGGGGATGAAGGCGATGAAGGGACACGGGGTGGGCAGGTGACGGAGGTCGGCGAAGGTGACCGTCCGCGACCCGCTGGCCGCCCGGAGCTCGGGTACCTGCTGGTGGGGGAGGGCCAGGAACTGCTCCAGGAGCCCCAGCTCGGCCAGCACCTCCAGGGTCGACGGGTGGATGGTGTCGCCCCGGAAGTCCCGCAGGAAGTCCCGGTGCTTCTCGAGGACGACGACATCGACACCGCCCCGGGCCAGGAGCAGGCCGAGCATCATCCCGGCCGGCCCACCTCCGACGACGCAGCAGCGGGTGGAGATCACACGTCCCGTGACGACGAGTGGATCTCGACCAGCGCCGGCCCGTCGGTCACCGACAGCGCCTCTTCCAGTGCCGGGTGCAGCTCCTCGGCCGACCGCACCGACCATCCCTTGGCCCCGCACAGGCGGGCGTAGCCGGCGAAGTCGGGGTTGTGCAGGCTCGTCTCCCACACCGGCCGCAGAGCGGAGAGCTGCTCGCGGGTGATCTTCGCCAGCTCACCGTTGTTGAGTACCACGTGGGTGAGGGGGAAGCCGTATTTCACGGCCGTGGTGAGCTCGGCCAGGTACTGGCCCAGGCCCCCGTCGCCGGAGAGGGAGACGACCTTGCGGGCACGACCGGTCCCCCTCGTCGCGGCTTCCCGGGCGACCGCCACCGACGCCCCCAGCGCGGCGGGGAGGCCGAAGCCGATCGAGCCGAGGTAGCCCGACATGAGCACGTCCTGGCGGCCCCGGCACTCGAAGAAGCGCCCGAAGGAGTAGGTGTTGTTGCCCACGTCCACCGCGATCACGGCGTCGTCGGGCACCAGGGTGGACAGCTCGGCGAACACCAGCGCCGGGTGGAGGCGCCCCCGGTGGTCGACGAGCGCGGCCCGCTGCGCCTTCTCCGCCCGCCACCGGGCCCAGCGCCCGGCCACCGCCTCGCGCTGCCCCGGCCGCGACACGTCGCCCACCTCCGCGCCCAGCAGCGCCAGGGTGCGGCCGATCTCACCCCACAGCGGCACCTCGACGGGGTGAAACTTGCCCAGCATCATCCGGTCGAAGTCCACCTGGATCGTCGGCACCCAGGTGGCGATGGAGGTGTGGTTGGAGAAGCTCGCACCCAGCACCAGGAGGCAGTCGGAGCGCTGCATGGTGAGCGAGGCCACCGGGATGCCGGAGCGGCCCAGCACCCCGCACGCCAGGGGGTGGTCGTCGGGGACGATCCCTTTGCCCTTGAAGGTGGTGATGACCGGGGCGTCGATCCGTTCGGCGAAGGCGAGGATCTCGGAGCGGTAGGGCCGGGCCCCGTTGCCGCAGATGATCACCGGGCGCTCGGCGCCTGACAGCAGCCCGGCCGCCCGGGCGAGCTCCTCCTCCGGCGGGGCGATGCCGGGAGCGGCGATCCGTCCCGCCCGGGGCCGGGCCGAGGGCGGGTCCGTGCCGGCCAGCTCCTGGACCTCGTCGGGGAAGATCAGGTGGGCCACGTCCCGCTGCACCAGAGCGTGCTTCATGGCCAGGGCGGCGAGCTCGGTCGCGTTCTCCGGGCGCAGCACCGTCTGGCTCCACTCCGACACGGCGGAGAAGGCCTCGGCCAGCGGGACCTCCTGGAAGGCGCCCGGGCCCAGCACCTGGGTCTGGACCTGGCCGGTGAGGGCGAGCACCGGCACCCGGTCGACCTTGGCGTCCCAGAGCCCGGTGAGGAGGTTGGTGGCGCCGGGACCGGCGATGGAGAAGCAGGCCGCCGGCCGGCCCGTGAGCTTGGCGTAGCCGGAGGCGGCGAAGGCGGCGGCGCCTTCGTGGCGGATGCCCACGTAGGTCAGCCGCCCGTCGGCCGCCGCCTTGCGGAGGGCGTCGGCCAGCCCCAGGTTGGAGTGGCCGACCATGCCGAAGACAGCGTCGAGGCCCCAGTCGCAGAGCACGTCCACCAACTGGTCCATGAGCGAGACCCGATCTTCCGCCACCGGGAGGCGCACCCACAGGCCGTCATCGCGCTCGTCCACCTCGTAGGCGGTGGCCCCGTCGGCGAAGCCCGGCGGCGGCTTGCCCGACACCGGGTCGTACTCGTAGGCGTGCCAGGGGCAGATGACGTAGCCGTTCTCGATCTGGCCGTCGCCGAGGGGCCCGCCCTGGTGGGGGCAGCGGTTGTCGAGCACGCCGTAGCCAGCGGCGGTGCGGGTCACGCACAGCGCCCGGCCGCCGGCGACCACGGTCGTCACCCGGCCCTCGCCCAACCCTCCGGGGTCGACCTGCACCCATTCGGTCGCTTCCGGTTCCGCGAGCTCGCCCATGTGCCCCCCTCTCCGAGAGGGACAGTCTGGCCGGTCCGACCGGTGTTACAGCCTTCTCAGCGGTCGATCTCGAACCAGACCGACTTGCCGCCACCCGCCCGGGGAAGGACCCCCCAGCGCCGGGACAGGGATTCGACCAGGGCCAGGCCCCGCCCGGAGACGTCTTCGGCGGCTGCCTCCTTGGGCATGGGGCCGTCATCGGAGCTGTCGGCCACCTCGACCCGGACCGTCTCCGGCAGCAGGCGGACGAGCACCTCCACGTCGCTCCCGGCATGGATGACGGCGTTGGTCACCAGCTCCGACACGAGGAGGCTGACCGTGTCCTCCAGGTCCTCGGATTCGGCTCCGGCCAAGGCGTCCCGCACGAACCGCCGGGCGGCCCGCACGCTGGTCGGGTCGCGGACGAGGCGGGTCGACGCGTCCAGCACGGCCTGGACCGCCTCCACCAGGCCGGCCAGCGCCTCGAGCTCGGCTCCCAGCTGCCGGGCCGGGGTGGACTTGGCCAGAAAGCCGAGCGCGCCGGCCGCCTGGCTGGCCATGCCCAGATCGCGGGGGTCGTGACCCGAGATGAGCACCACCCGCGCCGCCGGAGCCTCCAACCGCAGGCGGGCCAGGCCCTCGAAGGCGTCGGGGGCCGAGCAGCCCAGCAGGACCAGGTCGGGGGCGAGCACGCCGGCCGACTCCGCCGCCCCCCGCCCGTCGGCGGCTTCCCCCACCACGGCGAAGCCGGGATGGGGTTCGAGCGCCAGGCGGACCACCAATCGGTAGTCGGGGTCCTCGTCGACGACGAGGACGCGCTGGCTCACGGCGGGTCGGCCAGCTCGAAGTGCACGGCCGTGCCCCCGGTGTCCGGGGACTCCGCCCAGATGACCCCACCGTGGCGTTCCACGATTCGCCGGCACATGGCCAGGCCCAGGCCCGGGCCCCACACGGTGAACAACCTGGGCAGGGCGGCGGGGTCCAGCCCCGGGCCGTTGTCGGCCACGGTCACCCGCCAGCGGTCGCCCGTCCGCTCGGCGCTGACCGTCACCTCCGGGGCGGCGGTGCCCCGGTGGCGGACGGCGTTGCCCAGAAGGTTGACGAGCAGCCGGACCAGTGCCCGGCGGTCGCCTTCGACCTCGGGCAGGTCGTCGGCGAAGATCTTGCCGCCGGCCGCCTCCACCGC
>JBOGFO010000322.1:0-3793 GCA_050743445.1 Acidimicrobiia bacterium | reverse complement strand
GGCGCCTGTTCTCGGCCACCGTCTACCCGGCCGACTACGGGTTCGTGCCCGACACCCTGGGCGAGGACGGCGACCCCCTCGACGCCCTCGTCCTCCTCGACGACCCCACGTTTCCCGGGTGCCTGGTCCGGGCCCATCCCGTCGGGGTGTTCTGGATGTCGGACGAGAAGGGGCCCGACGCCAAGATCATCTGCGTGCCCGTGGACGACCCCCGCTCGGGCCGGGTCACAGACCTGGCCGAGCTGCCCCAGCACCTCCTCGACGAGATCGCCCACTTCTTCGAGGTGTACAAGATGCTGGAGCCCGACAAGGAGTCCTCCACCCGGGGCTACGAGGGCCGGGAGGCGGCCTGGGCCGAGATCCGAGCAGCCCGGGAGAGGTACAGGCCATGAACTTCGGCGTGTACGTGTTCCCCACCGAGTACTCCATCAGCGCGGTCGAGCTCGGCCGGGCCGTCGAGGAGCGGGGCTTCGACTCGCTGTTCGTAACCGAGCACAGCCACATCCCCACCAGCCGGCGCAGCCCCTGGCCCGGAGGCGCCGAGCTGCCCGAGGAGAACAAGCACAACCTCGACCCCTTCGTGGCGCTGGGGGCGGTGACGGCGGCCACGTCCCGGCTCCTGGTCGGGACGGGCATCTGCCTCGTGGTGGAGCGTGATCCCATCGTCACGGCCAAGGAGGTGGCCACCCTCGACCTGGTGTCCGGCGGCCGGTTCCTGTTCGGCGTCGGCGGGGGCTGGAACCGGGAGGAGATGGAGAACCACGGAACGGACCCGAAGACCCGCTTCCGGCTCCTGCGGGAGCGGGTCCTGGCCATGAAGGTCATGTGGACGCAGGAGGCGGCGGAGTTCCACGGCGAGTTCGTCGACTTCGACCCCCTGTGGTCCTGGCCCAAGCCGGTGCAGCAGCCCCACCCGCCGGTCATCGTGGGCGGCAACGGCCCCGGCGTCCTCGACCGGGTGCTGGAGTACGGCGACGGCTGGATGCCCAACGCCAACCGGGGCCGGGTCAAGGAGGGCATGGCCACCCTCGCCCGCCGGGCCGGGGAGGTGGGCCGGGAACCGATCCCGGTCACCATCTTCGGCGCCCGCCCCGAGGCTCAGACTGTCGAGGACTACGAGGCCATGGGGGTTGAGCGCTGCCTGTTCGCCGTGCCGTCGAAGCCGGCCGACGAGGTGCTGCCCGTCCTCGACCGTCACGCCGAGCTGGCGGCCAAGTTCACGAGCTGAGCGCCGGCTAGGGGCTGGGGACGCCGTTGCCGTTCAGGCCCCGGCCGGCCAGCAGGCTCTCGATGGTGATCCCGCCGCCCCACTCGGCGTCGGGCCCGGCGTGGGCCAGCTGGACGAGGACCCCGTTGGTCGTCTTGGGGTGGATGAAGACCTCCTGCCAGTCCGGGTTGTCGAGGAACACCCCGAAGGTGGGCACGCCGTGGTGCTCGAGGACGGCCAGGGCCTGGTGGATGTCGGGCACCTTGAAGGTGATGTGGTGGAGGCCCTCGCCCCGGCCGGCGAAGAACTTGTCGAAGAAGGTCGAGCCGGCCAGCGGCTCCATGAGCTCGATCCTGGTCCCGTCGGGGAAGCGCAGCTGCAGTGCCCGGTAGCCGACCCGGGTGTTGTCGTCACCGGCCAGGTACTCGCCGCCCAGGATGTCCTGGTACAGCGGCAGGAGATCGCGCAGGCGGGGCGCGGCGATGGCGGCGTGGTCGAAGGCGGCAGCACAGGACTCGAGGACATGGTCGGTCATGGCACGAGCATGGCCGTCCGGGGGGCGGGCGGGCCAACCCCGGCCGGTTGCCGAGCGTGGATCGGCGTCGTTGCCGGGCCCGGCAATCGGCCGTGCCATGCTGCGCGGCCATGAATGCCGCGCCCGGCCCCTCCGGCCCGCTGCCTCCGGTCGAACAGGTCCGCCCTGGCCTGTGGAGCGTCCCCGTTCCGATTCCGAACAACCCGCTGCGCTACGTGTTCGTCTACGCCTTCGAGAGCGACGCCGGCACCTACCTGGTCGACGCCGGCTGGAACACGGACGAGTCCTGGGAGACCCTGTGCGCCGGCCTGCGCCAGGCGGGCACCGACATCAACCTGGTGCGGGGCGTGCTCGTCACCCACATCCATCCCGACCATTACGGCCTGGCCGGGCGGGTGCGGGAGACGTCGGGGGCATGGGTGGCGATCCACCCCGCCGACGCCGCCCTCATCCAGGACCGCTACTTCAACCCGGACGACCTGCTGGAGCGCATGGCGGTGTCCCTCAAGTGGATGGGGGCGCCGCCCGAGGAGGTCAGTCCGCTGGCCAACGCGGCCATGCCGGTGAAGATGTTCGTGACCACCGTGCAGCCCGACATCCTCCTGGAGGACGGAGACAAGCCCGACGTGCCCGGCTGGGACCTGTCCGCCATCTGGACCCCCGGGCATTCCCCCGGCCACCTGTGCTTCTACGAGCCGCGCTACCAGCTGCTGCTCTCCGGCGACCACGTACTGCCCCGCATCACCCCCAACATCCCCTTCCACCCCCAGGCGGGTGACGATCCGCTGGGCGCCTTCCTGCGCTCGCTCGACCGCCTGGAGTCGTACGAGAGCGACGAGGTCCTCCCCGCTCATGAACACCGCTTCGTCGGCCTGCAGGCCCGGCTGAGGGAGCTGGCGGTGCACCACGAGCATCGCATCGACGAGGTCAAGCGGGCGCTGGCCGCCGGGTGCACGACGCCCTGGGAGGTGGCCGGGAAGATGGAATGGTCCCGGCCCTGGTCGAGCATCACCGGTTTCATGCGCCGGGCGGCGGTGGCCGAGGCCATGGCCCACCTGCGAGCCATGGAGCGGCGAGGGGACATCCGGGCCCGGGAGGCCGAGGGTGAGCCCGTCCGATTCGAGCTGGTGGAGCGGGGGTCGTCATGAGCGAGGAGGCTGCCGAGCCCCGGGTGGTGACCGAACGGCGGGACGACGTTCTGTTGGTGGGCATCAACCGGCCGGACAAGCGCAACGCCCTGGACAAGGCCACCACGGCCGAGCTGGGTGCGGTGGTCGCCGCGGCCGCCGGCGAACCGTGCATCCTGGTCGTGCACTCGACGACCCCGGGCATGTTCGTGGCTGGCGCCGACATCGCCGAGCTCGCCCAACGCGACGCTGATGATGCGTTCGGGGCCATCAACGCCGGTCTCTTCGAGCGGCTGGAGGCCCATCGCTGGCCGACGATCGCGGTGGTCGACGGGCCGGCCCTGGGCGGCGGCTGCGAGCTGGCCATGGCCTGTGACATGCGGGTGGCGTCCACCCGGGCCCGCTTCGCCCAGCCCGAGCTGGCCCTGGGGATCATGGCCGGCGCCGGCGGCAACTGGCGCCTGGCCCAGCTGGTGGGACTGCCGGTCGCCCGCCAGATGCTCTACACCGGCCTCACCCTCGAGGCCACGGAGGCGCTCTCCGCCGGCCTGGTCGACGCCGTCGCCGAGCCCGACGTGGCCCTCGACGCCGCCCTGGCAATGGCGGCCGAGATCGCCAAGCGCTCCTGGCGGGCCCTCGAGCTCACCAAGCTGGCCCTCCGCCTGCACCGCCCGGCGACCACCACCTTCGACGTCGCCGCCCAAGCGCTGCTCTTCGAGAGCGACGACAAGCGCGCCCGGATGCAGGCCTTCCTCGACCGCCGCCGCCCGTCCTCCTAGGCCCGTCCCCACGTCCCATCGCGCGTGAACGAAAACCGGCTGGGAGCGGCACTTGGTTCACGCACAACGGGGTGAGCCCGCCCCCATCCCGCGTGAGCGAAACCCGTGTCTGGAGCGGGTTTGGCTAAGCGGGATGGGGGGTTTC
>JBOGFO010000321.1:0-4045 GCA_050743445.1 Acidimicrobiia bacterium | reverse complement strand
CCCCGGCGGCAGCGACGAGCCCGGGACCACCCCGCCGCCGCCGGCGAGCCCGCCGCCGTCCACTCCGCCGCCCACCAAGCGCCTGGACCTGCCGCCCACCGGCACCCTGCTCGATCCCATCCTGGAGCCCATCGTCGACCCGCTCGAGACGCTGCTCTCGGGGGTGCTCGACACCGTCCTCGGGACCCAGGTCGCCTCCCCGCCCGCCATTCCACCGTCGCCGGCGGCCACGCCCACCACGACGCCGGTCGCACCGACGTCCGGCTCGGGCGGCCTCCTCGGTGGGGTGACCGGCGTCCTCGGGGGCCTGCTCGGGGGCTGATCACCGGGGCCTGACCCGTGGTACCGGCGGGCAGCCTCTAGAGTCCCGGGGCGATGAAGCTACCGACAGCCGCAGGCCGGCGCCGGGGTCTGGGCGGCAAACGCACATGGCTGGCGGGGCTGGCCGCCGCCCTCCTCGTCCTCCTCGTGAGCCTGCGGGGCATCGCCGGCTTCTACACGGACTACCTGTGGTTCGCCGAGCTCGGCTACACCGAGGTGTGGCGGGGCCTGCTGGTGGCCAAGGCGCTGCCCTCGGTGGTCTTCACCATCGCCTTCTTCGTGCTCATCCTGGGCAACCTGATCATCGCCGACCGGATCGCCCCCCGCTTCCGTCCCGCCGGTCCGGAAGAGGAGATGGTGGAGCGCTACCGGCAGCTCGTCGGCCCCTACGTCGGCCGGGTTCGGGTCGCCGTGGCCGCCTTCCTGGCCCTGGTGGCCGGGGGCGGGCTCACCAACCAGTGGCACGAGTGGGTGCTGTTCCGCAACCGGGTCGACTTCGGCGCCTCCGACGCCCAGTTCGGCACCGACATCGGCTTCTTCGTCTTCACCATGCCGTTCCTGCGCTTCATCTTCGACTGGGCTTTCGCCGCCCTCGTCATCGTCCTGCTGGTGACGGCGGTGGCCCACTACCTGAACGGCGGCATCCGGGTCCAGGGTCCCCTCCAGCGGGTGACGCCCCAGGTGAAGGCGCACCTCTCCGTGGTGCTGGGCGCCATGGCGCTCCTCAAGGCCTTCGGCTACTGGCTCGAGCGCTACGAGCTCAACTTCTCCACCCGGGGGGTGGTCGAGGGCGCCAGCTACACCGACGTCCGGGCCGAGCTCCCGGCGCTCAACATGCTCATGGTCATCTCGGTGGCGGCCGCCCTGCTGTTCCTGGTCAACATCCGGCTCCGGGGCTGGGTGCTGCCCGCCATCGCCGTGGGTCTGTGGGGCTTCGTCTCGCTCGTGATCGGGACGATCTACCCGGCCGGTGTCCAGCGCTTCTCGGTCGAACCCAACGAGTTCCAGAAGGAGGAGCAGTACATCGAGCGCAACATCGAGGCCACCCGGGCCGCCTACGGCCTCGACCGCGTCGATGTGCGCGACTTCGACTACCAGGAGGACCTCCAGGCCGCCGACATCCAGGCCAACGAGGCCACCATCCGCGACGCCCGCCTGTGGGACCCCGACGTGCTGGAGCAGACCTACCGGGCCATCCAGCAGTTCCGGCCCCAGTACATCTTCGGCGACGTCGACATCGACCGCTACGAGATCGACGGCGAGACCCGCCAGATCGTGCTCTCCGCCCGTGAGCTCGACCTCGACAACCTGCCCAGCCAGACGTGGCAGAACACCAACCTCGTCTACACCCACGGCTACGGCGTCGTCGCCTCGCCCTCCAACGGGGTGACGGACCGGGGGCTGCCCGAGTTCGTGCTCAAGGACATCCCTCCCCAGGGCAGCGCCCTCGAGCTCACCCAGCCGGCCCTCTACTACGGCGAACGCCTGGAGGGCTACGCCATCGTCAACACCACGCAGCGGGAGTACGACTTCCCGGCCGAGCCCCGGGACGCGACCACCACCTACCGGGGCGAGGGCGGTGTGCCCATGAAGGGCCTGATCCGCCGGGGCGCCTTCTTCCTGCGCTTCGGCGAGTTCAAGCTCCTCCTCTCCGACCAGATCACGCCCTCGTCGCGCGCCCTGTACCTCCGGGACATCCGGGAGCGGGTGTCGAAGGCGGCGCCCTTCCTGCGCTACGACTCGGACCCGTACCCGGTCGTGCTCGACGGGCGGGTCCTGTGGGTGATCGACGCCTACACCACGACGTCGCGCTTCCCCTACTCGCAGTCCTACGTCCAGGCCCATCCCGACCGCCTGCCGGCGTCGAGCGGGCTGCGGGGCGCCCAGTTCAACTACGTGCGCAACTCCGTCAAGGCCACCGTGGACGCCTACGACGGGACGGTGAAGTTCTACGTCTTCTCCGAGGGCGCGGGCCGGGACCCGTTGGTGGAGGCCTACCGCAAGGCCTTCCCCCGGCTGTTCACCGACCGGGACCAGATGCCACCGGGGCTGGAGGAGCACCTGCGCTACCCGGAGGACCTGTTCCGGGTCCAGACCGACCACTTCAGCGAGTACCACGTCACCGATCCCCAGCCGTTCTACACCAACTCGCGTCAGTGGGCGGTGGCCCAGGACCCGGGGTCGGGACCGTTGCAGGTGGACGGCAGCGGGACCACGGCGGCGACGCTGGCCCCGTCGCCGGCGCCGGGGGGGCGGGCCGCCACGGTGCCCCTGTCGCGCAAGCCGAGGATGGAGCCGTACTACCTGCAGATGCGCCTGCCGGGGCAGACGGAGGAGAACTTCCTCATCCTCCAACCCTTCGTCCCCACCGCCCGCAGCGGTGAGGAGCTCACCAACCTTGTCGCCTTCATGGTGGCCAAATCGGATCCGGGCGAGTACGGGAAGCTGGAGGCCTACCAGATGCCGGTGGGCCAGGTGATCCGGGGCCCGGACCAGATCAACACCATCATCAACACCCAGCCGGAGATCTCGTCGCAGTTCACGCTGTTGAACCGCGCCGGCTCCCAGGTGCGCCAGGGCAGCCTGCTGCTCATCCCGGTGGAGGAGTCGATCCTCTACATCCGGCCGGTGTACCTCCAGGGGACCCAGGGGACGAGGCTGCCCGAGTTCCAGTTCGTGGCGGTGGTCTACGCCGACCGGGCCGTGCTGGGCAGCAGCCTGAACGATGCGCTGGCCAAGCTGTTCCCGGGGCTGTCCCCCGAGCCGCCGCCATCCGTGCCGGGCGCGACGCCGCCCGGGGAGACGCCGCCCGGGGAGACCCCGCCGCCTCCGGAGACAACGGACGTGGCCAGCCTGCTGGCCCAGGCCGAGGCCGCCTACCAGGAGGCCCAGACGGCCCTGCGTGCCGGCGACCTGGCCGGCTACCAGCGGGCCGTGGACCGGGTGGGCGAGCTTCTGCGCCAGGCGACCACGGGTACAGGAGGAACTCCGGCCCCAGCAACAACAACTACCACTACCGCCCCTCCCGGCTAGGCAGGGTCAGCCCTGGATGTGTTGGGATGCCGGAGGCGGGGGAGACTTGTTACTATCTCGGTAGTGATAATTCCATGACCGCTGCGCCGGGGGGCGATGCGCCGTGACCAGCACTGTTGACCTGGGCCGATACAAGCTCGGCTGGTCGGATCCCGAGGAGTATGTGTTCAAGCCCCGCAAGGGCCTGAACGAGGACGTCATCAACGAGATGTCCTGGATGAAGGGCGAGCCGGACTGGATGCGCCGGTTCCGTCTGCGCTCCCTGAAGATGTTCGAGCGCAAGCCGATGCTGGACTGGTTCGCCAAGAACATGCCCACCATCGACTTCGACGACATCTACTACTACATCAAGCCGACCAACAAGCAGGTCAACGACTGGGACATGCTTCCGGAGAGTGTGAAGAACACCTACGAGAAGCTGGGCATCCCCGAGGCCGAGCGCAAGTTCCTCTCCGGGGTGACAGCACAATACGAATCCGAGGTCGTCTACCACAAGAACCGGGTCGAGCTGGAGGAGCAGGGCGTCCTCTTCGCCGACATGGACACCGCCGTGCGCGAGTGGCCGGACCTGGTCAAGCCCTACTTCGGCTCGATCATCCCTCCCAACGACAACAAGTTCGCCGCCCTCAACTCGGCCGTCTGGTCCGGCGGCAGCTTCATCTACGTGCCGCCCGACACCCATGTGGAGATG
>JBOGFO010000320.1:0-3137 GCA_050743445.1 Acidimicrobiia bacterium | reverse complement strand
CCCTGGGCCCAGGTGCGGGACTACCGCCACGCCATCACCTATCTCTGCACCCTCCCCGGGATCGACCGGGAGCGCATCGGGGTGTGGGGTTCGAGCTACAGCGGCGGGCACGTGCTCGTGCTCGGCGCCATCGACCGGCGCATCAAGTGCGTCGTCGCCCAGGTCCCCCTCATCAGTGGCTGGCGCAACGTCCAGCGTCTGGTGCGCTCCGACTTCCTCGCCGGGCTCCGGGAGGGACTCGACGCCGACCGCGAGGCGCGCTTCGCCGGCAAGGACCCGGCCATGATCCCCGTGGTGGCGGAGGACCCGCTGGCGCCCTCGGCCCTGCCCACGCCCGACTCGTGGACCTGGTTCACCGAGACGGCTGAGCTGCGGGCACCCTCATGGCGCAACGAGGTGACGCTGCGCAGCATCGAGATGCTCATGGAGTACGAGCCCGGGGTCTACATCGACCGGATCGCCCCCACTCCGCTCTGCGTGGTGGTGGCGGCCAAGGACCATCTCACGCCCGCCGACCTGGCCCTGTCCGCCTACGAGCAGGCCCTCGAACCCAAGCAGGTGGTCGTGTTGCCCGGCGCTCACTTCGACGCCTACACCGGCGACGGCTTCGCCCAGTCCAGCGCCGCCGCCCGGGACTGGTTCGTCACCCACCTCACCTAGCTCGCAACTCGGCTCGGTACAGAAGAACGGCGTCCCGGGGGAGGTCGGGGCGCCGTTCGTGTCCTTCCACCGTTCTCAACTGACGGTGATTTTCCCCTGGGCGTCGACGGGCAAACCCGCCTCATCCTCGAACAGGCCCGCCTGCTCGATCGCGTCCCGCAGCATCTGGGTGCACCGACGGTTGGAGCCCCAGAGGCGGTCCCACACCTCGACGAACTGCCGGGCGATCTCCGGCGTGGTGTCGAAGGCGTAGGCCGCTTCGCCGCGGCTCCTCACGGGCAGGCCGACCGCGGCTCCCGCCCGGTTGAGGGCGCAGCCCTCCCAACTCCCGCGGCGCAAGAGGCCGGAGTTGGCGGCGGCGTAGAGCGCCCTTCGGCCCTGCGCCGGAAACTGCCGTACCACGGGTACGAGCGGATTGCGTTTGGAGCCCATCGTCATGGTTCGCATTCCCGTGCCTCCGGTGTGAGCTGGTGGCCACCTGTTACCCGACGCGGCGGGCCGTGGAACCGACATCGTCTCGCACCGGTGGCCCGCCCGTCGACCGCGATCTTGCCCATCTGGCCGAGTTGTGACGAAAACCCTTGTCTCACAATGCATCGCGCTGGTTCTCGCCGCCCTTCGAAGCCGGCGCGAGAGCGAGGAATTCCGTCCTTCGAGGCGCGCCGGACTCCCTTGCGGCACAAGGGTTTTCGAGCGGGAGCGAACCGGCGGCCCTTTTCTGACATAGGAAGTGCTTGACGAAGCGGGCGCGATGGGTTCTGATTCACGGTGGCGAACGGCCGTCAACCCTTGGAGGTAACTGGTGAACAAGAGCGAGCTGGCAGACAAGATCGCCAGCGACACGAATTTGGCCAGGCGAGACGTCGACCAGGTGCTCAAGGCTTTCATCGAAACCGTGCAGCAGACGGTGAAGAAGGGCGACAAGGTTTCGATTCCGGGCTTCGGCGGTTGGAGCCAGACGCAGAAGAAGGCTCGGACGGGCCGCAACCCGCGTACCGGCGCCGCGGTCAAGATCCCGGCCAGCAAAGGCGTGAAGTTCACTGTCGGTGCGACCTTCAAGGACACGGTGGCGGCCAAGCGGGCGACCGCGTCCAAGGCTGCTCCGGCCAAGAAGGCTGCTCCGGCCAAGAAGGCTGCTCCGGCCAAGGCTGCCGCCAAGCCTGCGGCCCGGTCGGCCCCGGCCAAGAAGGCTCCGGCCAAGGCGGCTCCGGCACGCGCCGGCGCGGCCAAGAAGGCTCCGGCCAAGAAGGCTCCGGCCAAGCGGTAGTTCGGCGCTCGGTCTCCGAGCACGTGTTGAGCGGCGCCCCCTCGGGGGCGCCGCCTCTTCTTTACAGGCGGTCGATGCGCTTGAAGGCCTCGGCCGCGTTCAGGCCGGCCGGAGCGCCGGCCGCCGATGCCCGCTCCCGGACGCGGGCTTCGAAGGCGGTGCGGCCGTCATCCCCCTCGTCGGTGATCGCCATGGTCGACTCCCACTGGCTGGCATGGCACAGCAGCGCCTCCATCTTGATGGCCAGCCAGTCGGTGACGTCCTCGACATGATCCACCACGTCGGCCTCCCACAGGAGGAGGCCGGAGGGGCGGTGGCGAGCGAGGTTCTGGTCGGGGAAGAAGTGGGGATCGCGGGCGGCCACGATCCCTTCGACGGCCAGATGCCCGGCGTGGCGATGATCGGGATGGAGCCGGTAGCGCCTCCACGGGTCGTGCCCGAGCACGACGTCGGGACGGACCTCCCGGATGACCCGGCACACCGCTTCCCGCTCCACCAGCCCGCTGCCCAGCTCCCCGTCGACCCAGCCCAGGAAGTGCACGTCCCTCCCCCCGAGCCGGGCGGCCGCGGCCCGTTGCTCCCGCTGCCGGGTCCGCACGAGCTGGGCCCGGTCGACCCCCGGATCCCAGCTCCCCTTGGAGCCGTCGGTGAGCACCAGCTCGAACACCTCGCAGCCGGCGGCGGCCCACTTCGCCAGCGTGGCCCCGCATCCGAAGTCGATGTCGTCCGGATGCGCGCCGATGGCCAGGGCCCGGGGCGGGACGGGCAGGTCCACCGTCACCGCCTCCGCCCCGAGGGGTGCGAGATAGCTGTCGCTCACCCCAACGCGGAGGCGGGTCGGGGATGGGGGACCATGAGGCCGAGTCCGGCAAGATCGTCGGCGGTGTCGACATCGTGGGCCAGCGCCCGATCGCGCACGACCCGGAAGCCGAGGCCGAGCCGGTGGGCTTCGGCGGCGTGGCGGCGGAAGGAACCGGGACCGTAGGCGAACCGGAAGCCGGCCCCGACCGGTACCGACAGGACCGGGGTGCCGTCGTCTCGATGGCAGGGGACGGCGGCCACCATTGGACGGCCGGCGTCCCGGGCCAGCCCGACCAGGCTGCGGGCCAGCGGCAGGTCGGCATGGGCCACCAGCGCCCGCGGCAGCCCGAGGCTGCGGACCCAGGCCAGGCCGGCGAGCGCGGCCAGGTCGAGGCTCCCCGGGTCGTCG
>JBOGFO010000319.1:0-4715 GCA_050743445.1 Acidimicrobiia bacterium | reverse complement strand
GGTCCAGCTGGGCCACCGATCCTTCCTTCACCAACACCTCCAGCTCCGCGGCGGAGGGTGGCCGGTTGCCGGCCAGCAGCTCGAGCTGGGAGCGCACCGAGATGTACTCCCCGGCGGCCATCGAACCGGCTCCGGCGACGAGGCCGGCCAGCCCGGCGAGGAGCACCACGTCCCGGCCGACGTTGCCGCCCAGCATGCCGGCGACCAGCGCCAGGTTGGAGACGAGCCCGTCGTTGAGGCCGAACACCGCCGCCCGCAGCGAGCCCGACGC
The DNA here is from genome assembly GCA_050743445.1 of Acidimicrobiia bacterium. GTDB lineage: Bacteria > Actinomycetota > Acidimicrobiia > IMCC26256 > BP-133 > CAWBJP01. The sequence continues at coordinate 4,444 of JBOGFO010000319.1, read as the reverse complement.
CCGGGTCCGCCACGTGGGGAACAGCCCGGCCACCAGCTGGGCGTGGACGAGCTCGTCGGCGGTCATGGCGGCGGCCGCTTCGGGGTCGCGGCCGTACCGGCCCCGCTCGGCGGCCTCCACCCGCTCGAGGAGCGGCACGATGTTCCGCACCCCGAGGCGGCGGGCCAGCCAGGGCAGGAAGCGGGTCCCGCGGGTGGGCCGGTGCTCCTCGACCTCTCCGGCGCTCAGCCCCAGCTCGTTCAGCTTCTGCTGCCAGTACCGGGCGTGGCGCTCCTCGGCGGCGGCCAGCTCGAGAAGCACTTCCCGGTGCTCGCCTTCGGCCTCCTCGGCCAGGCGCCGGTACAGGAGGACGTTGTCGAACTCACGGCCGAGATACCGTCGATAGCGTCGGGGGTCGGGCTGTACGGGCATCTCAGAACGAGCCTAACCACGAGGCGCCGGGCGGTCCGTCTGCTGTGAGCCTGGCCGGGCCGGTGGCGTCAGCTGCCGTGCTGGCCCTCCAACACCCGCCGGACGATCTTGCGCGCCTGGGGCGGCACGTCGCAGATGGTGGCGTCGAGTCCGGCTTCTTCTGCCTCTTCGAGCATCGAGCGGAGGCCGAGGGCGCCGCTCACGTCGATCCGTCCCAGCCCGCCGAGATGGACGACGAGCTGTTGGGCGGACGGGGTCTCGCTCAGCATTCGCCCCAGCCGTTCCTCGAGGAGCGGCGCGGAGGCGAAGTACAGGACGCCTTTGGGTGCGAGGTGCAGCGTCGTTCCCTCGGTCCACGTCTTGATGGACACCCGCAGCTCCCGCCACAGGTGGGCGCCGATGGCGAGCCCGACACCGGCGATGACGGCCCGCTCGACATGGGGCGCCATGGCGATGGTCAGGCCGAAGGTGACCACGGCGATGCGGAACTGCAGGCGGGAGTAGCGCCGGTATTCGACGAAGGGCGTGACGGTCATCAGGCTACGCACCGCCATGATGATGGTGGCCGCCAGCACCGCCGTCGGCAGGTGTCCGAGTGCCGCGGTGAAGGGCAGCAGCAACAGCACGACACCTCCGGTGATTCCACCGGCCAGACGGGTGCGGGCGCCGGCGTCGCGGACCAGCGCACTGCGGGTGAAGGATCCCCCCGCCGGGAAACCGCCGCCGATGCCGGCGGCGAGATTCGCCATTCCCTGGCTCACCAGCTCCCGGTCCGGGTTCCATGGTGTTCGCTCCATCGTGGCGTAATGCCGGGCGATGGCCGCCGGCTCGGCGAAGCCGATGACGGCGATGACCAGCGCGGGCAGGACGAGATGGTGAGCGGACCCCCAGGGCAGGTCCAGAGACAGGGTCGGGAACCCACCCCGGATGTCCCCGACCACCGAGCCGTCGTAGCCCACGACCGCCGTCCAGGCGATGGCGAGCACGATCGCCACGAGCACGGTCGGGAACAGCCGGTGGATCCGACGGCCGCCGGCCATCAGAGCGGCGATGACGACCGCCATGGCGATCGCGGCCGGCCGCCACTCCGCCGGCTGACCCAGGGCGTGGAACGCAGCCAGAAATGGGTTCGGATGGTGGGCCGGAACGTCAAGCACGGTGGGGATCTGGGAGGCGGTGATGACGACCGCCGCACCGGACGTGAACCCCGTGAGCACGGGCCTGGAGATGAGATACGAGGCCACACCTAGGTGAAGCAGGCCCAAGGCGACCCGCGCCGCTCCGACCAGGAGGGCGAGCAGTGCGCCCAACGCCACAAACTCGGCGCCGCCGGGCCGGGCCAAGGCCGTGAGCCCGCCCAGGGTCAGCAGAGAGGTGATGGCGGTGGGGCCCGTACCCAGATACGGCGAGGAGGCGAAGAAGGCCGCCGCGATCGGAGCCAGGGCGGCCACATGGAGACCCCGCTCGGCCGGCATACCGGCCAGGACGGCGTAGGCGAGAGCCTGAGGGATGAGGACGAAGGCGGCGCTGATCCCGCCGATGAGGTCACCCGGGTCGATGCGGGGCCTCGACGAGCCTGTATCCGCCTGATGGTCGCTCCTCAGTCCATCTCCTCGGTTCTCTCGGTGCGGGCGCTCACCTCAAGGGTGGCGGGCCTTCGTGTCCCCCCGAGAACCGCGAAACGCTCGCCGAGCGGCCGGTCCGATGGCCATCTGCTCCCAGGCTGTCGACAAATTCAGGGAAAAGTCAGCAAGGCAGCAGGGCATTCGGCCTTTGCGGCTGCAAGTCGTTACCGGGCCGGCAGGCAGAATGGGACCATGCCGGCTGGGCCCGTTCGCATCCTGCTCGTGGAGGACGACACGACGATCCGCCACGCGCTGGCCGTGGCGTTGAGGGATGACGGCTACCAGGTGACGGCGGAGTCCGACGGGGCTTCGGCCCTTGACGGAGCGGAGGCGTTCCGCCCCGACCTGGCCATCCTCGACGTCCGGCTTCCGCCGGGCCCGGACGGGCTCTCCGTGGCTCGAGAGCTCCGGGCGTCGCGCAACATCCCCATCCTGTTCCTGACGGCCGCCGATGCCCTGGAAGACCGCCTGGCCGGATTCCATGCCGGGGGCGACGACTACGTGGTCAAGCCGTTCTCCATGGCCGAGCTCCTGGCCCGGGTGCGGGCGGTGCTGCGCCGGGCCGGGGCGCTCGACTCCGGGGTGTGGCAGGTCGACGACCTGGTGGTGGACGAGTCCGCCCGCACCGTCGTGCGGGGAGGGACGGTCATCGACCTCACCCGGACGGAGTTCGATCTGCTCGCCCTCCTCGGCCGGCAGCGGGGCCGGGTGCTCTCCAAACGACAGATCCTCACCGAGCTCTGGGGTTACGAGGGGTACCAGGAGAACGTCGTCGAAGCGCACATGAGCGCACTGCGCCGGAAGCTGGAAGGCGATGGCAACCGGCTGATCCACACGGTGCGCGGCGCCGGGTACGTCCTGCGGGCGTGATGCGCACCGTTTCGCTCCGCCGCCGTGTCGTCCGCATCGGGGTGGCGGCCGTGGTGCTCGTCCTGCTCGGCGGGGACGCCTTCGTGTACCTGAGTGTGCGAGACCACCTCATCGACAACCTCGGACGGCTGCTCGACGGTAGGGCCGCCCTCGCCCAGGGATTCGGGCCTGACTTCACGCCCTACGAGGTCGCCCGGCTGGCCGGCTCCGAGGTGCGGGTGTCGGTGCTCGGGCCGGACGGGACACCGATCACAGCCAGCATCGATCACGAGCCACCGGGCGCCCCCCTTCCCGCGCCGCGCCCCTGGCTCACCCGGCGGGTCGTTCTTCCCGACGGCAACGTCGTGGTCCTCATCGCCACCCACCACAACATGGATCGGACGCTCCGGGAGGTCCTGGTCAGCGAGGTGTTCGGGACCGTCACGGGCCTCGGCCTGGCCCTCCTGCTGCTGGGCCGGGCGTCGCGGGTGGCGCTGCGTCCTATCGACACCGTGGTGGCCACGGCCCGCCGCATCCAGTCCGGCAGGACCGGTGAGCGCCTCCGGCCGGACCGGACGAACACCGAGCTCGGCCAGATGGCACTGGCTTTCGACGAGATGTTGGACGGTCTGGAAGCCGCCCTCGGCGAGGCCCGCGCCTCCGACGAGGCGGCCCGGCGCTTCCTGGCCGAGGCGGCCCATCAGCTCCGCACGCCGATCGCCGGGATCCAGGCCTCGGTCGAAGCCCTGCCCGCCGTTCATGACGATGCCGAGCGGGAAGAGCTGCTGGCCAGCGTGGCCCGGGAGGCGGTCCGCGCCGGCCGGAGAGTGGCGGCGCTCCTGCGGATGGCCCGTTTGGACCAGGGCGGCGAGCCGGTGCGCCGAGTATGTGATGTGGTGGCTCTGAGCCGCGAGGAAGCCGAACGCATCGCCGGCATGGCCCCCGGGCTGCACGTCGCCTTCGAGGCCGATCGACCCTCGATGACCGTGGAGGTGGACCCGGACGGCGTTCGGGAAGCGTTGGCCAATCTTCTCGACAACGCCCGGCGCCACGCGCGCACCACGATCACGGTGCGGGTCTCGGTCGATCAGGGTGCCTTCGAGGCCCGTATCGAAGACGACGGCCCCGGCGTCCCCGCCGGGGATCACGAACGGGTCTTCGAGCGCTTCGTCAGCCTCGACGGTCACGGAGGGACCGGGCTCGGACTGGCGATCGCCCGGGGGATCGCCCGCGCCCACGGCGGGGATGTGCGATGCCGGGACGGCGCCTTCGTGCTGGCGATCCCCATTCCCGAACCACCGGATCCGCTCCGGGCCGCATCGCCTGAAGATCTGCTGAAGAGGGCGTCAGCGGCGCCCTAGAGAAGGGATCTCCCCGGTGGCGGGGAAGCCACGACTCAGCCCTTGAGGACGCCGGCTCCCTCCTACCACCCTCAGGGTGTGCGAGCGATAGAAGAAGTGACCGGGGAAGCGTCGCCGACCGAACTCGTCGGGTCGCGAACCTGGGCGTGGGTCGGCGCGCTCTTCCTGCTGATCGGCGGGCTGCTCCTCATCGGCGGC
>JBOGFO010000318.1:0-3450 GCA_050743445.1 Acidimicrobiia bacterium | reverse complement strand
GATGCCCATCATCCCTTCGATGACCAGCTGGTGGGACTCGCCGATGCCGAGGATCAGGCGGCCACTGGTGGCGGCCTGGGTGGTGAGGGCCTGGCCGGCGAGCACCATCGGGTGGCGGGGCCACGTGGGGACCACGCCGGTGCCGAGGGCGATCTCGGGAACCTCGCGTCCTACCACGCCGATGGTGTTGAGGGCGTCGAGCGCCAGCAGCTGCGGGAACCAGGCGGTCTTCACGCCGGCGGCGGCCAGGGCACGGACCTGGCCCACGATGCCGTCGAGGCCGGCCTTGTCCCCGATGTTGACCATGGCCCCGATCTCCACCGCGCCACCTCCATTCCTGTGCACCTAGTCTGGCGACAGACTAGGTATGTCCCCCCGCCCGCCACGAGGTGAGGCCGTGACCGTCAACCTGCGATCTGTCGCCGACGAGCCTCCGGCCCCCGGGCCTTCGCTCGACGAGTTGAGCGCCACCGGGGCCCTCTACCGCGTTCTGTCCGAGGATGGGACCGGGCTGGTGGCTCCGGCTCCGCCCATGCCCGACGCCGACGTGGTGGCCATGCTCGACGAGATGGTCAAGGCCCGGGCGGCCAGCGACCGGCTCTTCGCCCTCCAGCGCCAGGGCCGGGGCGGCACCCACGCCCCCATCCACGGCCAGGAGGCGGTGGTGGTGGGGACGGTCGCCGCCCTCGACCCGGCCTGGGACTGGGTGCTGCCGCAGTACCGGGAGCCGGTCGCCCTGGGCCGGTACGGGCCGGAGATCTTCGAGCGGTTCTGCCTCTACCAGCGGGGTCATCCCGAGGGGGGCCACATCCCCGCCCCCATCCGGGTCTTCCCGGTTCAGATCTCCCTGGCCGCCCAGATCCCCCACGCCGTGGGCCTGGCCTGGGCCATGCGGCTCAAGGGCGACCCGGGGGTGGCCTGCGTCTTCTTCGGCGACGGCGCCAGCTCGGAGGGTGACTTCTACGAGGCGGCCAACTTCGCCGGTGTGCTGGAGGCCCCCGTCCTCTTCTGCTGCGTGAACAACGCCTGGGCCATCTCCACGCCGCTGGCCAAGCAGACCGCGGCCGATTCCTTCGCCGCCAAGGCGGCCGCCTTCGGCATCCCCGGCGTGCGGGTGGACGGCAACGACGCCCTGGCCGTCTCCGGCGTCACCGCCGCCGCCCGGGCCCGGGCCCTCCGGGGCGACGGGCCGACGCTGATCGAGACCGTCACCTACCGGATGGGGCCCCACACCACCGCCGACGACCCCAAGCGCTACGTGCCCGCCGAGGAGCGGGCCGCCTGGGAGCGCCTCGACCCCAACCGCCGGCTGCGCACCCATCTCGAGGGTCGGGGACTGTGGGACGACGCCCGCCAGTCCGCCTCCGAGGCGGCCGCCGCCACCACCATCGACGCCGCCTGGGACAAGGCCGAGGCCGCCACCGTGGCCCCCGACGCGTTTTTCGACCACGTCTACGCGACCCCCACGCCCCGCATGGAGGCGCAGCGGGCCGAGCTGCACCGGCGACTGGCCGGCGGCAACCCCGAGGGCGAGGACTGAGCGGTGGCCGTCATGACGATGGTGGAGGCCATCAACCACACCCTCCACGAGGAGATGGCCCGGGACGACCGGGTGCTGGTCTTCGGCCAGGACGTGGCCGTGAACGGTGGGGTCTTCCGGGCCACCGACGGGCTGCTCGATCGCTTCGGCGGCCGGCGGGTGGTCGACACGCCCCTGGCCGAGGGGGTCATCATCGGCACCGCCGTGGGGCTGGCGGCCGAAGGCATGGTGCCGGTACCCGAGATCCAGTTCCTGGGCTTCGCCTGGCAGGCCTTCCACCAGCTGGCCGGCCAACTGGCCCGCATGCGCTACCGCAGCCACGGGCGCTTCGACGCCCCCGTCACCGTGCGGGCTCCGTTCGGCGGCGGCGTGCGCACCCCCGAGCTGCACTCCGAGGCCATCGAGGCCCAGCTCGTGCAGTGCCCCGGGCTCAAGGTCGTGCTGCCCGGCTCGGCGGCGGACGCCAAGGGCCTGCTGGCGTCGTCCATCCGCGATCCCGACCCGGTGATGTTCCTCGAACCGCTGAAGGGCTACCGGCTCATCAAGGACGAGGTTCCCGAAGGCGAGCACCTCGTGCCCTTGGGTCAGGCCCGCGTGGTGCGCCCCGGCGACGACGTGACCGTCATCGCCTGGAGCGCCCAGGTCGAGGTTGCCCGCAAGGCGGCCGAGGTGCTCGCCGCCGAGCACGGCCTGTCGGCCGAGGTCCTCGACCTGCGCACGCTCGTGCCCCTCGACGTGGAGTCCATCGTGGCGTCGGTCGAACGCACGGGGCGGGCCGTCGTGGTCCAGGAGGCGCCGCTGTCCGCCGGCTTCGCCTCGGAGGTGGTGGCCACCATCTGCGAGGAGGCCTTCTACTCCCTGGAGGCACCTATCGCCCGGGTGTCGGGCTACGACGTTCCCTATCCGGTGGGGATGCTCGAGGACCGCTACGTCCCCGACGTGGACCGGGCGGTCGCCGCCGTCCGCCGCACCTGCGACGACGCCCGGTGACCGGCCCCGTCGTCGAGTTCCGCCTGCCCGACGTGGGGGAGGGCCTGGAGGAGGGCGAGATCGTCGCCTGGCGGGTGGCGGAGGGAGACATCGTCAACCGGGACCAGACCCTGGTCGACGTCCAGACCGACAAGTCCCTGGTGGAGCTGCCGTCGCCCGTCGCCGGCCGGGTCGTCCGGCTGGCCGCCGAGGCGGGCGAGATCGTCAAGGTGGGCCAGCTGCTCATCGTCCTGGAGACCGGAGCGGCGCTGGGGTCGGCCGCCATCCCGACGGCGGAGGGGGCAGCGATGGCCCGCCGGCCCAAAGCGGCACCGGCCGTCCGGAAACTGGCCGTGGAACGCAACGTCGACCTGGCCGCGGTGCAGGGGTCCGGGCCGGGCGGGCGCATCCTGGCCACGGACGTGGAATCGGCAGCCGGGACCGCCACCTCCACCGGCGCCATCTCGGCGGCCACCGCCACCTCGGGCGGCACAGTCGACGGCACGGCGACGTTGGATGCCGGCGCCGGAACCCGGGCGGAAGCCAACATGGCGGGCTTCAACCACGTCCGTTCCGGCGGGGCGGTGGCGACGGGCCGGCAGCCGCTGCGGGGGATCCGGCGGGTGACGGCCGAGACCATGACCCGCTCCTGGTCGGAGATTCCCCACATCACGGCCATGGACGAGCTCGACGCCACCGCGCTCCTCGACGCCCGCCGCCGGCTGGCCGAGGCTGCCCCGGACCGGGAACGGACCCCGGACTCCGGCACCGAGTTCACGCTGGCCGTCCTGTTCGTGGCCGCCGTGGCCCGGGCGCTGCGGCGCCACCCACTGATGAACTCCTCGCTCGACATGGAGGCGGGTGAGATCGTCGTCCACGACAGCTGCCACATCGGGGTGGCCGTCGCCACCCACGCCGGCCTCCTGGTGCCGGTCGTGCGC
>JBOGFO010000317.1:0-7172 GCA_050743445.1 Acidimicrobiia bacterium | reverse complement strand
GCCGAGTCCCTCGCCTACGCGCCCCATGCCGGCTGGGATCCGCCGCCCCGCGCCCCCGGGCGCCTGGCCCCCTCCACCGGCGCCCTCATGGGCGTCCACTCCGACGACGATGACGACTACAAGCCCGAGGAGCAGGGCATCACCAAGCTGGAACAGGCCCTGGGCCGCCGGCTGGACATCAACAACCGCTACTACGGCGACTTCGACGAGTTCGCCAAGGAAGGCGCGATGTCGTGGATGGAGACGTGGGACGTCGAGCACGGGCGCATTCCCCTCGTGGGATGGGGCTGCACCGACAGCGACAAGGTCAACAACGGCTCCTGGGATGAGGTCATCCGCCAGACGGCGCAGATCATGAAGGCCTTCGGGCACGAGTTCTTCATGCGCTACTGCTGGGAGATGGACGGGGACCGCAAGCAGGGCGAGGTCAAGGGCCCCGAGAAGTTCATCTCGGCCTGGCGCCGGATGCACGGCATCTTCCAGGCCGAGGGCGCCACCAACGTGGTCTGGGTGTGGACGCCCAACGCCGCCGGCTTCAAGGACAAGCGCAAGTACACCGACGACCAGCCGCCGGCGCCGTTCTTCTACCCCGGTGACGAGTACGTCGACTGGATCGCCGCCGATGGCTACAACTGGGGCGTCTCCAAGCGCGACCAGGGCGATCGCTGGCGCCATGTCATCGAGATCTTCGACGAGTTCATGATCTTCGCCCGGCAGCACCCGAAGCCGATCATGATCGGCGAATACGGCGCTCAGGAGCAGCCGAGCGACCCCGAGGCCAAGCCCCACTGGTTCTCGACGGCGCACGAGACCTTCCAGGCCAAGCCCCGGACGGCGGAGTGCCAGTGGTGCGGCGCCTACTCCGACGTGGCCGCGGTGGTGTACTTCGACGTCGACTACGGCAAGCACGGCGACTGGCGCATCATGTCGTCGCCCGAGTCGCTGGCCGCCTACAAGGTGGCGTCGGACGATCCCTGGTTCCACCAGGTCGACACCATCGGCTGGCCTCCGTCCACCAACCGCGCCTCCACCCCGCCGGGGTGAGACCCGGCCCCCGCCATGACCGCGACGCCGGCGGTCCGGCCGGGATCCTGGAGGAGGAGGCGGCCTTGCGGGAGGAGGTGTGGGCGGCGCTCGCCCAGGCCCGGGTGGCCCTCCTGCGCCGGCTCCGGGCGGAGCGGCGCTCCGGTTCCTAGTCGGCGGGGCCGAGCACCGCCGCGAGCACTGATTCCAGGCGGGCCGCATAGCCTTCGGCGGCCTCCGCCGTCCCCGCCTCCACCATGATGCGGACCACCGGCTCGGTGCCCGACGGCCGCACCAGGACCCGGCCGGCGTCGCCCAGCTCAGCCTCCACGGCCGCCACCTCGGCCCAGAAGGCGCCCGCCTCCGCCAGCTCCTCCCGGCCGGCCACGATGACGTTGCGCAGCACCTGGGGAGCCTTGGTCACCACCGAGGCCAGCTCGGAGAGCGGCCGGCCGGTGCGGGCCATCACGTCGAGGAGGACGAGCCCCGACAGCACGCCGTCGCCGGTGGTGGCGAGATCGGAGAAGATCAGGTGACCGGACTGCTCGCCGCCGAGCACGATCCCCTCGGCCTCCATGGCCTCGAGGACGTAGCGGTCGCCCACCCGGGTCTCCACCATCCAGATGCCGTGTTCCCTCATGGCCCGGCGGAACCCGAGATTGGCCATCACGGTGGCCACCACCGCGTCGTGGGCCAGGCGGCCCCGGTCGCGCAGATCAAGGGCGGCGATGGCCAGCAGATGGTCCCCGTCGACGAGGGCGCCCTTCTCGTCGACGGCGATGAGCCGGTCGGCGTCGCCGTCGAAGGCGAGCCCGGCCTGGGCTCCGGTGGCGATCACCTCGGCCTGCAGGCCACCCGGGGAGGTGGCCCCGCAACGGTCGTTGATGTTGGTCCCGTCCGGCTCCGCGTTGCGCACCTCGACCTTGGCCCCGAGGTGCTCCAGCACCGGGAAGGCGACCGGCGAGGCGGCGCCGTGACCGCAGTCGATCACCACCCGCATCCCTTCGAGGCGCCGGCCTTCGAGCGCCGCCTCCAGGTGGTTGCGATAGCCGGTGAGCGGGTCGAGGGCCTCCCGGACGGATCCCACGCCCGCCCCCGCCGGGCCCGGCATCCCGGGCTCGGCCAGCAGCCCGTCGAGCTCCGCTTCGATGCGGGCCTCCTGGTCGTCCGTCAGCTTCCGGCCGCCCCGGTCCAAGAACTTGATGCCGTTGTCGAAGAAGGGATTGTGGCTGGCCGAGATCACCGCCGCGGGACAGTCGTTGGTCTGGCCCAGGAACGCCACCGCCGGGGTGGGCAGGACCCCGGCCAGCTCCACGTCGGCGCCCTCAGCCGCCAACCCGGCGGCCAGGGCCGCTTCCAGCATGGGCCCGGAACGGCGGGTGTCCCGGCCGATCACGAAGGACCGGCCGGAGCCCAGGACGCGCGCTGCCGCCCGTCCGAGCGCCAACGTCAGCTGGGGCGTGAGATCGACGTTGGCCACCCCGCGCACCCCGTCGGTGCCGAAGCGGAGGGTCATGTCGTGAGGCTCAGCGCTTGGAGTACTGCGGAGCCTTGCGGGCCTTCTTCAGGCCGTACTTCTTCCGTTCCTTCTCCCGGGCGTCACGGGTCAGCAGGCCTGCCTTCTTGACCTGTGTGCGCAGGTCCGGGTCCAGCGTCACCAGGGCCCGGGCGATCCCGAGGCGCATGGCGCCGGCCTGGCCGCTCACCCCACCGCCGTCGAGGGTGGCGTCGACGTCGTAGACCTCGGCCGTCTGCGTGAGGCGCAGCGGCTCGGTGACGATCATCCGGTGGGTGGCGTTGGGGAAGAACCCCTCGAAGGGACGCCCGTTGCAGCGGATGATCCCGCTCCCGGGACGCAGCCGCACGCGGGCCACGGCCTCCTTGCGCCGGCCGGTGGTCTGGATGAGGGGCTTGGGCAACGATCCTCCTAGGCGGTGCGGGCCCGCCGGGCGTAAGGCAGAACCAACGGCTGCGGCTTCTGGGCGGCGTGGGGATGGGTGGGGCCGGCGTGGACCTTCAGCTTCTTGATCATCTGCCGGCCGAGGGGGCCCTTGGGCAGCATCCCCTTCACTGCCAGCCGCATGACCCTCTCAGGGTCGCGGGCCATGAGCTCCGCCAGTGACTCGGATTTGAGCCCACCCGGGTAACCGGAGTGGCGGTAGTAGCGCTTGTCGGCACCCTTCTTGGGGTCGACGGCGATGCGGGCGGCGTTCACCACCACCACGAAATCGCCGGTGTCGACGTGCGGAGCGAAGATGGGCTTGTGCTTGCCGCGGAGGACCCGCGCCACCTCGCTGGCCAGGCGGCCGAGGACGAGGCCCTCGGCATCGATCACGTGCCAGGCGCGGGTGATATCGGCTGACTTTGGAGAGAAGGTGCGCACCCCGCGCGGTCCTTTCATCGACGTCTCGGAAGCCCTCCCACTGTGGGTGGTCGGACAGACCGAACAGGTTACCAGCGCCGCCCGGAGCAGGGTCAACCAGCACTCCGTCGAACCAATGGAGCAGTGAAGGTAGACGAGGTCGTCCCAGCACCTCCCACCGCCGGTCCGGGCCCCGACCGGGCCGCCTCGGCTGACGCCGCCCTGGAGGTGCTCTGCGCCCCCGAGCTGGCGGCCGTGGTGGAGATGGTGCTCACCGTCCGCCGTGACGCCTACGAGGCCCACTCGGTGGAGGGTCGGGTGCGCTTCCGGCGCCGGCGGGAGAACGGACGGCTGGGTTACGAGGTGCTCTCCGTGGAGGGCAGGAATCCTCTGGCCGACCAGTCCACCGACCGCTTCGCCGGGTTCGAGGCCGAGGCCGCCGGCCGCTTCCCCCGGCGGGGGGACAACTCCTACCCCCACGGCTACGAGCAGGTGGCCCAGTTCTTCGACGCCCCGATGGCGCCCGACCTCTGCGTGGTCCATTCCGCCGCCCACAACTACGAGGAGCGGGGCGGCCACCGGGGCGAGCACGGCTCGCTCGACGTGATCCAGGCCCGCGCCCCGTTCATCCTGGCGGGACGGGGTGTCCGTCCGCTGGGCACGGTGGACCGCTCGTGCCGCCTCGTCGACGTCGCGCCCACCCTGGCCGCACTCCTGGGGCTGCGTCCGGGACCCGGGGTAGGCCTCGACGGCCGTCCGCGCCCCGACGCCTACCTGGCCCGCCAGGACGGCGAGGCACTGATCGACCTCCTCCGGGCGGACGCCACCCGTCCCCGGCACCTGGTCGGCTTCCTGCTCGACGGCTGCAACCCGAACACGCTCTACCGCCTCGCCGCCTCGGGGTCGGCGCCCAACGTCGCCCGGCTCATGGCCATGGGGACGGCGTTCCGGCACGGAGCCATGGCCGGGATGCCCACGGTCACGCTGGCCAATCACACCTCGCTCCTCACCGGCGCCTATCCCGGTCATCACCACATCCTCCACAACGCCTGGTGGGACCGGGCCAGTGGCGAGGTGGTCACGACCAACTCCCCCGCCACCTGGCCCGGGGCCATGCAGCGCCTGGCCCCCGGGATCGAGACGCTGTTCGGGGCGGTGAGCCGAGGCCGGCCCGGGGCCTTCACCGCCGCCGTCAACGAGCCGGCCGACGCCGGCGCCGGCTGGTCCACGCTCGGCTACTTCCGCCGGGGCGAGATCCCGCCGTTCCCCAAAGGCCCCGAGGAGATCCCCCACACCACGCTGCGCCACGCCGGCGGCATCGGCGACTACCGCTTCAACACCATGATCGATCACATGGCCATGGAGCAGGCGGTCGGGCTGTGGCGGGGCCACTACCTGAACCAGGACTATCCCGAGCGCCCAGCGTTCATGTGGGTCAGCTTCCAGCTCACCGACGCCGCCTTCCACGCCGGGGGGCCGCGCTCGGAGATCGCCGAGGCCGCCGTGATCGACACCGACGGGCGCATCGGCGAGATCCTGGCCGCCATCGAAGCGGCCGGCGCCTTCGACGAGACCGCCTTCGTCCTCGTGGCCGACCACGGGATGGAGGAGACCAACCCGGAGGTCCGGGGCGACTGGGACGCGGCGCTGGTCGAGACCGGGGTCCCGTTCCGCGACGAGGGCGCAGGGTTCATCTACCTCGACCCCGACCGCCGCTGAGCGGCGGGCTCTACTCGGTGCCGGCCACGAAGCGGAGGCCCTCGAAGACCGACTCGAGGTGCGTCTTGCCCAGGGTGTCGTAGATCCGGTAGCCGCACTGCTGGCCGGTGACGAGGAGGACCGCCTCGTTGGCCGAGGCTTCGGGATCGGGATTGTCACCGAAGGGCCCACCGGGATCGTCGACCCCGTACTGGGCCACCGAGCCGTCGGCCCAGGTCTTGGAGAACTCCGCCGGCATCTGGTCGTCGGGCCGGGCATCGCGGTCGAAGAGCCCGAGCACCTCGACGATGGCGCCGGCCTTCCGGTACCGGATGTTCCAGCCCGAGTCGTTCTCCACGGGGGACGTCTTGGCCTGGGCCCCTTCCAGCCGGGCGCCGAGCACGGTGGGCACGAGCAGCCCGCAGTCCGACCGGTTGGTGGCCCGCTCCCACACCTCGAGGAACTCGGGGGGGACGTCTGAGCGCGGCACCGCCGGCCCCCGCCAGGGGGCGGCCGCCACCTTGGATCCGGTCGTGGAGGTGGTTGCTGCACCGGCGAGGGTGGTCGTGGTCGACGCGCCGGTCGTGGCGGGCGGAGCCGAGGAGGACGTCTCGGGCGCCACCGTGGTGGACGTGCCCACGGCCGCGTCCTCCCCATCGTCGCCGCCGGCTCCCACCGCCAGGGCGAGGGCCAGGGCGATCACACCGAGTCCGGCGACACCGGCCGCCACCATCCGCCGGGAGGGACGGGGACCCGTCATCGGCTTCGCCACCCTCGGGATGGTACCGGGGCCATCCGAGACACCGGCCGAGATAGCATTCGCTTCCTGGCCGAAGAAGCAGGTATGTCCCCCATCCCCCGCCTGGTGCGCCTGGAGGAGATCGAGGCCGCTCGCCGGCTCGTCGCCCCCGTGGTGCGGCGGACTCCGGTGCAGGGCTCCGAGCACCTCTCAAAGCTGGCGGGACGCCATCTGCTGCTCAAGGCGGAGTACCTCCAGCGCACCGGATCGTTCAAGATCCGGGGGGCCTACCACCGCATCTGCCGGCTGACCGACACCGAGCGGGCGGCGGGGGTCGTGGCGGCCAGCGCCGGGAACCACGCCCAGGGTGTGGCGCTGGCCGCGTCGCTGGTGGACGTGCCGGCGACGATCTTCATGTCCGCCACCGCCCCCCTGCCCAAGGTGGAGGCCACCCGGGGCTACGGCGCCGAGGTCCGCCTCGGCGGGGCCGTGTTCGACGACGCCCTGGAGGCGGCGCTGCTCCACGCCGAGCGGACGGGCGCGGTGTTCGTCTCGCCCTTCGACGACCCCGAGGTCATCGCCGGTCAGGGCACCCTCGGACTCGAGCTGGCCGAGCAGGCCCCGGAGGCCGGGACCTTCGTCCTGGCGGTGGGGGGCGGCGGTCTGATCAGCGGAGTCGCGGTCGCCCTCAAGGCGCTCCGTCCCGGGTGCCGGGTGGTCGGCGTGGAAGCCGAGGGGGCGGCGTCGATGTCGGCCGCGCTGGCCGCGGGGCGGCCGGTGACCCTCTCCCGGGTCGACACCATGGCCGACGGGATCGCCAACAAGCGGGTCTCCGAGCTGACCCTGGCCCACACCGCGGCGCTGGTGGACGAGGTCGTGACCGTGGGCGAGGAGGACATCTCCCGGGCCCTGCTGCTCCTCCTGGAACGGGCCAAGACGGTGGTGGAGCCGGCCGGGGCGGCCCCCCTGGCGGCGGCGCTGGCCGGGCGCCTCCCCGGCGGCTCGTCCGCACCGACCTGTCTGGTGCTCTCGGGCGGAAACGTCGATCCGACCCTGCTCATCCGGGTGATCCGCCACGGGCTCAGTGCCGCCGGCCGCTACCTGCTCCTGCGCATCGCCCTGCACGACCGGCCGGGGGAGCTGCACCGCCTGACCGGCATCCTGGCCGAGCTCGGCCTGAACGTCGTCGACGTGGAGCACCACCGATCCGGTGTCAACCTGCCCGTCGGCGAGGTCGAGGTGCACCTCACCCTGGAGACCCGGGATCCCTCCCACCGGGCCGAGGTCCTCCGGATGGTGGAGGCGGCCGGCTTCCGGGTGGAGCCCCTCTAGGGACGGCGACGCCTAGAC
>JBOGFO010000316.1:0-4475 GCA_050743445.1 Acidimicrobiia bacterium | reverse complement strand
CAGGATGTTGCTGAGCTCGACCGAGATGGCTTCGATGGTGACGTCGACCTCGAAGTCCTGCTCGGTGGTATCGCCATCGCCGTCGTCTCCATCGCGCTGGGCGAGGGCGTAGTTCCCGAGCCCACTGAGGCCGACGACGACGCCGAGAGCCAGGGCGGCTACTCGGCGGCGGGGGGAGATGAACATAGGGGGGGTCTCCTTGTGCGGGTGAGTGGGTAGTTGCATAACGAGCGCTCCACAGCACACGAGATAGTCGTACGCGCCGGAGGCGTGTCAATGCGCCCACGATGAATTCGTGCTGGCAGCTTCGCCCTCCTATGCGCAGGCCTCGAGCGGGCAACAGCTATGCCAGAAACACGGACGAAGGCGAGGGTTGTCCCCTTACCCTCTCATTGGAATGTTCGGAATCGCTTGGGCAATTCGCGACCCGGCATTTCGAGTCAATGTGCCGGCCCTTTTGTCACATTCGGCCTTCGCTGTGAGCGGAGCACAGTGCAGGCCCGGACCGGGCGGTTCGGGTCCCTACGCGCCGAACCCGGCCGTTTGGCCGGGTCCGGAAGCGCGTGGGGACGGGCTTGACGAGAGGTGATCAGCTGATCCCGGGGCGCCGGCGGCGGACGACCATCCGCAGGGCGGCACTGGCGCCCAGCAGCCCGACAGCGAAGGGGCCCTGGAAGAGCCCGGCCGGCCCCGTCCGCGGCAGCGCGGTGCCGACGGTCGGACCGGTAGCCGAGCCGGGCTCGACAGCGGCGTCGAGGACCGGGGAGGTGAGCACCGGGGTCGCCGCCGGTGGCGCGGCCACCAGGATGCCGGGGTTCGGCCGGTTCGTCTCAGCGGCGGGCAGGACCTCCGGGTCGGGGTCCGGGTCGGGCGTCGGCGAGGAGCCAGGGGGGTCCGACGGGCCGCCGCCAGGGCAGAGCAACCCGGCAACCGCCACGGGCAACTGGAGGGCGATGCCCGCCACGTTGGTGCGGACGATCCCGTTGGTGTCCTCGCAGCCGAGGCCGAGCAGCGTTTCAATCGGGTTCTGGCCCCGGATACCGATGTGGGCGCCACCGATGTTGATCCCGCCGCCAGAGTCCGGGTCCTCTTCCGTCCCGGCCGTGCCCGCCGGCGGATCGGCATCGTCGTCGCCCCCGCCGAGGACTCCGCCCAGCACGTCACCGCCGAGCAGGTCACCACCGAGGAGATCGGTACCGGGAAGGCCACCAGCCAGCACACTGCCCAGCAGGTCACCACCGAGGAGATCGGTACCGGGAAGAAGACCGGCGGACCCGGCCTCCCCCGCCACGCTGGTCTCGAGCGTGGCGCTGGCCGACGGCTCAGAACCGCCCAGCAGGTCAGTCGGGAGAGCGGCCCGCACGGGGGAAGTCGCCATGAGGCCGCCCAAGACGAGGCACGTCAGGACCGGGCGCCAGGAGGGACGAAGAAAGGTGAGGGGGAACACGTCATTCTCCATTCATTGATATGGATGGCGCACGACGGCTCCTCCAACTCCCCAGCCAGCGTGCTGCCTACTGCGGAAAAGGTTCGAACCTTATCCGTGGACGACCTCCTGAGGCCCAGCAGACAAGGACCCACTTGGGCTACAAGAGGCCTCGGTCCGAATCAGGGAAAAAGACCTGATTCCGGAGCTCAAATATGACGCCCGCTAGAGATACAGCTGGGGGTCGGCCGGTGTCCCGAGCTCGCGGGTCTCGAAGTGGAGATGAGGACCGGTGGAGAACCCCGTGGAGCCGACCAGGCCGACCACCTCACCCGTCGCCACCCGCTGGCCGACGTTGACGTCGGTGCGGGACTGGTGGGCGTAGAGCGTGGCCAGGCCGTTGCCGTGGTCGATCACGACGAGGTTGCCGTAGCCACCCCGGGGACCCGACCAGACCACCTTGCCGGGGCCGGAGGCCCGGATGGGCGTGCCCGACCCGGCGGAGAAGTCGACGCCGGCGTGCAGGCGGGTGTCGCCGAAGATGGGGTGGACCCGGTAGCCGAAGCGGGACGACATCGGGGCGTTCACCGGCAGCTTGAACGTGCCCTTGCGCCGGGGGGCGAGGCGCTGGCCGGCCTGGATCTCCCGCAGCATCTCCCCGATGGCGCTGGACTCGGCCTGGAGCAGCTGCAGCTCCCGCAGGAAGTCGGCCTTGCGCTCCTGAACCTCGTCGAGCAGCTCCTGCTCCCGATCCTCCTCGGCCCGGGCCGCGATCCGGGCGGCCACCGCCTGGGCCCGGGATCCCTCCAGCCGGACCCGCTCCGTCTTGATGGCGTCATGGGCCGACCGGGCTGCCTCCTCCTGGGCCTTCGCCTGCTCGCTCAGCACCTCGACCTGACGCTGGAGCTCGATGAAGCGGTCGAGATCCTCCCGCTGCTCCCCCGCCGCGCCCTTCAGGTAGTGGAGGGCACTGAAGATCTCGTGCGGGCTCCCCGAGGTCTGGACTACGGCGGCGTAGAGGGCCTGCTGGTCGCTCTGGCCCCGCTGGTACAGGGCGCTGATGGTGAGGTTCATGGCCAGACGGGCGCTCTCCACCTCGGCCTGGGCCTGGGCCAGCTTGAAGGCGACCTCGATGCGCTCGGCCTCGGCCCGGTCGAGATCCCGCTCCGCCCGTCGCAGCTTCCGCTGCGCCTGGCTGACCTCGACGTTCAGCTTGCGGACGGCCTCGTTGAGCTCGTCGAGCTTCTCCCGGATGGCGGCGATCTCCGACAGGAGAGCGCCCTCCTGCTCGGAGACCTCGGTGATCTGCTCCCGCAGCTCGTTGACCCGGGTCTCCTTGGCGCTGGGCTCCTTCTCCGCCGCCCGGCCACCGGCCACTCCGGGCCCTGCAATCAGGACGAGTGCGACGAAGGGCGCGAGAAGGCGGGGGTGCACACCAGCGATCCTACGCAACAACAGTCACAACAACAACGACCCCTGGCGGGTAGGCGGGGGAATTGCACTTCCCACGTGCACTTTCCCCGCTTTCAGGGTGACAGCGCCCCGATCGACGCCGGGCGACGCCCCCCAACCCCCTCACTGCGCTGTTTCTTTGGGCCTGCGGCCCAGGAACCGGCCTCAGACCTCCAGGAACCGGCGCAGGCCGATTGCCGACCCCAGGGCGCCCACCACGGCCCCCACCATGACGATCAGGACACCGATGACCAGGGCGTCCCCCGCGGTCACGTAGAAGGCCTGGAAGAGGTTCTTCGACTTCGCGGTGAGGTCGGAGAGGATGATCCTCAGGGCGTAGACGCCGGCGAAGGCCAGCGCCGCCCCGATGGCCCCCTGGACGAGCCCTTCGAACATGAAGGGCACCCGGATGAACCAGTTCGTCGCCCCCACCAGCTTCATGACCTGGATCTCGCGACGTCGGGCGAAGGTGGCCAGGCGGATGGTGTTGACGATCAGGAACAGGGAGGAGGCGAGCAGCACCCCGGCGATGACGAAGAACAGCCCCCGGATCCAGCGGATGCCGGCCAGCAGCCGGCGGACCTGTTCCTTGGCGGTGAGGACATCGTCGATGCCGTCGCCCTCCCGGTCGGCGAACCGGGCGGCCACCGTCTCGGTGAGCTCGGCCTCCCGCGGCGCCACCCGGAACGATACCGGCAGGCCCTCGGGGTCGATGTTGGCCAGCAGCTCCGGGTCGCCGGCGAAGATGCGCTTGGCCTCCTCGAAGGCGTCGGCCTTGGACAGGAAGCGGAATCGGCGCACATCCTTCGAGGCCTCGAGCTCCTGGCGCACCGCCGTCACCTGGGCCTCGGTGGCCTCGGCCTGGCAGGTCCCGCCGGCACCGGGCTGGGCCGTGGAGCGGGAGCAGAGGAAGATCTCCAGCTCCACCCCGTGCTTCCAGCGGGCGGTGCCGTGGTCGACCATCCGTGACAGCAGCAGGACGCCACCGAAGAGGAAGAGGGACACCGCCACCGTCATGACCCCGGCCAGGGTCATGAGCAGGTTGCGCCGCAGGGAGACCGCGGTCTCCCGGGTGACGTAGCCGATCTTCCTCATGACGACTCCCCCAACCCTGTTCTCTTGGGGACACCCCCGACCCCGGGGCCCATCAGCCGTATCCGTAGGCGCCCCGGGCCTCGTCGCGTACCAGCGAGCCGCGGTCCAGCTCGATGACGCGCCGGCGCATGACGTCGACGATGCCGTAGTCGTGGGTGCACATGACCACGGTCGTGCCCGTCCGGTTGATCCGGTCGAGGAGGCGCATGATCCCGGCCGAGGTGGTCGGGTCGAGGTTCCCGGTGGGCTCGTCGGCCAGCAGGATCAGCGGCCGGTTGACGAACGCCCGGGCGATGGACACGCGCTGCTGCTCCCCGCCCGACAGCTCGTTGGGCAGGTTGTCCGCCTTCTTGGTCAGGCCGACGAGATCAAGCATCTGGGGCACCTGACCCTCGATCACCGAGCGGGGGCGGCCGATCACCTCCAGGGCGAAGGCGACGTTCTCGTAGACGGTCTTGTAGGGCAGCAGCTTGAAGTCCTGGAAGATGCAGCCCATGTTCCG
>JBOGFO010000315.1:0-1901 GCA_050743445.1 Acidimicrobiia bacterium | reverse complement strand
GCCCGGGCCGTGGCCACGACCCGGGCGGCCGGCAGTCTGCGGAAAGTCCGCGACATGTTCAGAAATGTCGGGGAAGTGATCGGAACCGACCGGAGGCATTTCCGCTGGTCAGCGCAAGAATCTGGGCATCTGACCTGCGAAAACGCGGACCGCCATCTACCGCCGTTCACCCCGGGTGACCGGAATGCCCCCCCACGACGGCCCGAACCGGTTTTCAACGCCCGCCACGCAGCCTCACTCAACGTGACAACTACCTGAGCGACGGTGCGCTCGTCACGCGCCGCCCGAACCGTCGTTATCTGCCTCGCCAGGTATGAGAATTACAGCCTTGGAGCTGGCCCGCGGCGGTGTCGCTCCGAATCGAACGGACCGCTCCGAGCGCCGACGCGATACTTCCGCCATGGGTCAAGTCCTCTGCCCGACGCTGATCGGGAGGCAAGGGGAGACGCACGTCCTCCGGGCAGCTCTTGCCCGTGCTGAGGCCAAGCAGGGTGGCCTCGTTTTCGTCACGGGTGAGGCGGGCATCGGGAAGTCGCGTCTGGCTCGGGAGGCGGCCGCTTGGGCGTCCGGAGAGGGCCTTGTCGTCCTGTGGGGTCGGGCGGCGGCGGGTCCGACGCCGACGCCGTTCCGCCCGTTGGCCGAGGCCATCCTCTCGGTCCTGCGCACTTCCGGTCCGCCCGACGCCGAGGAGTTGACGCCGTACCGCCCGTTCCTGGGTCGTCTCGTTCCCGAATGGGGCGGCATGCCGGCCCCGGTGGAGCAGTCGCTCGTCTTGGTGGGCGAGGCCGTCCTTCGGTTGTTGCGAGTGATGGCTGGGGGGCGGGGTTGCCTGATAGTGCTGGAGGACCTCCACTGGGCCGATCCCGAGACGTTGGCGATCGTCGAGTATCTGGCGGACAACCTCAGCGCCGAGCCGGTTCTGTGCGTGGCCACGGCACGACTCGGCGAAGCGTCTCCCGCCGCCACGCTGGCTCGGTCGCTGGGCGGCCGGCGAGCTGCCACGGTGGTCGAGCTGGCGCCCCTCTCTTTAGAGGAGACCGAGCGTATGGCGTCCGCCTGCCTGGCCGCCGCTGAGCTGCCAGCGACGCTCCGGGAGGTCCTGCTGGCTTCCGCTGAGGGTGTGCCGTTCCTCGTCGAGGAGCTCCTCGCAGGCTGGGTCGGGGACGGGGTCCTCTCACGGAAGGAATCGGGGTGGGCCGTCTCCGGTTCCGTCGCTCCCGTGGTTCCCCTCTCCTTCGCGGACATGGTCACCCGCCGCGTCGCCACCCTTGGTGAGGAGGCCCGCTCGGTCCTCCAGGCTGCCGGCGTGCTGGGGCGTCGGTTCGACTGGTCGTTGCTTCCGGCCATCACCGGTTTGACCGAGCGGCAAGTCCTGGACGGGCTGCGGACGGGCGTGGATGCTCAGCTCCTCGGGCTCGAACGGGACGACGGTACCGTCGGCTTCCGGTTCCGCCATGCGCTGACGAGAGATGCCGTAGTCGCTGCGCTGCTGCCGCCGGATCAGGCCGCGCTGGCCAGGCGGGCACTGGAGGCGCTTGAGCACCAGCGCCCGGACGGTGGGACGGAGCGGCAGGCATTGGCGGCGGAACTGGCCGAGCAGGCAGGACAACCCGATCGGGCTGCCGAGTTGCTGCTCGACATGGGACGCGAGGCGTTGCGGCGTGGCGCACTGGACACCGCCGAGGTGGCGCTCGACCGGGCCCGTGGTATGCCGAGGGTTGAGGGGGAGCGGTGGCTCGAGATCAGCGAAGCGCTCATCGAGGTCTACTCCTGGGCGGGGAAACTGGACCCGGCCCTCGAAGTCGGCACTCTGATACTGAATGCCCTTGCTCCGACAGCACCACGGACCGCGGAGGTGCACCTCCGGCTGGCCCGTGCAGCCGTGGCGGCGGAGCGCTGGG
>JBOGFO010000314.1:0-2683 GCA_050743445.1 Acidimicrobiia bacterium | reverse complement strand
GCGGATCTATCTGGTGAACATCACCGAGTTCGACCCGCTCAACTCGCTGCACACCCACGCCACCTTCTTCTCCGAGTACCGCACGGGGACGAGGCTCACGCCCAACAACTTCACCGATGTGTGCGTGCTGGCCCAGGCCGAGCGGGCCGTCCTCGAGCTGACCTACAAGTTCCCCGGCACCTACATGTTCCACGCCCACCAGACGGAGTTCTCCGAGCTGGGCTGGACGGGCATGTTCCAGGTGACGGAGTGAACCTGCCTGCCGGGGTCGTGTGGCTCCGCCAGCGGGTGGCCCGGGGGGAAGGGCCCACGGACCTCGAGGAGCCGGTGGGCAGCGGAGCGGAGTCGGCCGTCGTCGCCGAACCGGCGGCGCGCGCCGGTTGGTGGTGGGTGGTCGGTCTGGTGGTGGCGGTGGCCGCCACCCTGGGTGCCCTGGTGCTGATGCGCAGCACCGGCCTGGACGGGCTCCTGCGGCCCCAGCCGGCGGCCATCCCCGAGATCACCTTCGAGCGGGTGACACTCGGCCCCGAGATGGTCACCGCCAAGGTCCGCAACACCGGGCCGGAGGCCATCGAAGTCAGCCAGGTGCTGGTGGACGAGGCCTACCGGGTCTTCACGGTGAACCCCGGGCCCCGCCTGGAGCGCCTCGACTCCGCCCAGGTGCGCATCCCCTATCCGTGGGTGGCGGGGGAGCCGCTTTCCATCGCCCTGGTGGACTCGACCGGTACCACCCACGTCCATGAGATCGAAGCCGCCGCCATCACCCCGACGACGGGCGGTCGCACCGTGCTCGGCTACGTCGTGTTGGGCACCTACGTAGGCGTCATCCCCGTGTTCCTGGGGTTGCTGTTCCTGCCCGCCCTGGCCCGCCTGGGTCGCCGGGGCCTGCGCTTCCTCCTGGGCGTCACCGCCGGGCTGCTGATCTTCCTCGGCGTCGACGCCCTGGGCGAGTCCCTGGAGCTGGCCGGGGAGCTGGCCTCCGTCATGCAGGGCCCCGCCCTCGTCTTCGCCGGGGCGGCCGGCACCTACGGCGCCCTGGCCTACATGTCCCGTGGCCGCCGGGGCAAGGGAGCAGCGCAGCGCAATGCCAGCCCGCTCAGCCTCGCCTACCTCATCGCCGTGGGGATCGGCCTCCACAACTTCGGTGAGGGCCTCGCCATCGGCTCCGCCCACGCCCGCGGCGAGGTGGCGCTCGGGACGGCCCTGGTGGTCGGCTTCGCCCTCCACAACATCACGGAAGGCATCGGCATCGCCTCCCCCACCATGTTCCGCCTCCCCAGCTGGCGTCACCTCCTCGCCCTCGGCGCCGTCGCCGGGCTCCCCACCATCACCGGAACCCTTATCGGCGGCTTCGCCTACTCCGACATCCTCGGCGCCCTCTTCCTCGCCATCGGCGTGGGCGCCATCGCCGAGGTCGTCGACGAGCTCGCCCGCTATGCCCGCCGCCGTGCCGACGCCCCGGGGGCGCTCCTCGGCGGCGCCGCCGCCGGCTTCGTGCTCATGTACGCCACCGCTCTCATGATCGGGGCGTGACGGCGAGCGCGCATATCATCCCCCGCCGTTTGGCCCTGACGGACAGAGGAGAACGAGCAATGAGCGCCACAAAGATGGACGGCAACGCCGCGGCGGCGGCGATCAAGGAGGAGCTGCGCCAGCGGGTGGCGGCGCTGGCCCAGCGGGGGGTGGTGCCCGGGCTGGCCACCGTGTTGATCGGCGACGACCCCGGCAGCCACGCCTACGTCGGCCGCAAGCACAAGTCGTGCGCCGAGGTGGGCATCGCCTCGATCCGTCACGACCTGCCGGCCGAGACCTCCCGCAAGGAAGCACTCGACCTCATCGCCGAGCTCAACGCCGACCCCGGGATCGACGGCTACATCGTCCAGCTGCCCGTACCGGACCAGCTCGACGCCGGAGAGCTCCTCGGCGCCATCGACCCGGAAAAAGACGCCGACGGCCTCCATCCGGTGAACCTGGGCCGCCTGGCCCTCGCCCTCCCCGGACCCCGGCCGTGCACACCGCTCGGTTGCCAGGAGCTCCTCATCCGCCACGAGGTGCCCATTGCCGGCGCCCACGTGGTCGTCGTCGGGCGGGGCACCACGGTGGGCCGGCCCATCGCCATGCTCCTATCACTCAAGGAGCCCGGCGCCAACGCCACCGTGACCCAGTGCCACACCGGCACCAAGGACCTGGCCGCCTTCACCCGCCAGGCCGACATCCTGATCGCAGCCGCCGGCCGGGTCGGCCTCATCACCGCCGACATGGTGAAGCCGGGAGCGGCCGTCCTCGACGTGGCCATCACCCGCACCGAGGCGGGCCTGGTCGGTGACGTCGCCCCCGAGGTGGCGGAAGTGGCCGGGTGGCTGGCTCCGATGCCGGGCGGGGTCGGACCCATGACCGTCGCCCTGCTGATGCGCAACGCGGTGGATGCGGCTGAACGCCGTGCCTCGAAAGCCTGACCGTAAGCAAGGCCTGACGGGGGCCGACCCGCGATCCGACTTGGACGTAATGTATGTACAATGTCTCACTTCTGGCCCCGTGTGTCTGGGGGGGATGCGCTCATGAGTAACGAACTCGAGATGGCCGCCTACTACCAGGCGCGCGCCGATGAGGAAGTTTGGCGAGAAGCGAAGAAGCGAGGCCTCTCTCGTCGGCGGTTCCTCGAGCTCGCCGGACTGGTCGGTGG
>JBOGFO010000313.1:0-3885 GCA_050743445.1 Acidimicrobiia bacterium | reverse complement strand
CTGTGGATCCTCGAGAACCGGGGGAACTCCTTCCTCGGGAACCGGCGCCTCTACCAGGTGGCCGAGCCCGACCCCGACGACCCGGGCCCGGCCCAGCTCATCGGCCGCTACGACACCGCCTACCCCGACGGCCAGTGGAACTCCGAGACGCTCTTCGTCTTCGACGGTGAGCTGGCCCTCATCTCCAAGACATCCCCGGCCCGGGTCTACCGCTTCCTGACCAAGCCGCTCCCGAACGTCGTCAACGTGCCCATCCTCGTCGGGTCGCTTCCCGAGGTCTCCAACCCGTCCATCGGCTCCGTGTCCCCCGACGGCCGCCTGCTGGTGGTGGCCAACCACTCCAAGATGTCCGTCTACGAGAACCGCGGCGACCTGGATGACCTGGGTGACCTCATCGAGCGGCCGGCCGTGTTCAAGGAATCGATGCCGAGCGACAACCGGGAAGGCGGCGCCTTCTTCCCCGCCGGCTCCTGCGACATCGTCTTCGTCTCGGAGTCCAAGAACCTCTGGCGCCTGGAGCACGACTCGTGACGGTCGGGCCCGGGCGTCAGGGTTCGAGCAGGTGGCGGAGGTAGCGCCCGGGAGCGTCGAGGTAGGACCGCCAGGTCTGGACGAGGTCCAGCTCCTCGTAGGACGAGGCGGTGCGGATGCCCCAGTCGCCGAGCTCGAGCAGCGTGGCGTCGGGGAGGGTCACCAGCAGGGGTGAGTGGGTTGCCACCACCACCTGGCTTCCCTCCCGGCGCATGAGGTCGAGGAGCGAGAGCAGCCCGAGGCAGGCCCGGAACGACAGCGCCGCCTCGGGCTCGTCGAGGAAGTACACGCCCCCGTCGGTGAACTTGTGCCGGAGCACGGCCGGGAACGACTCGCCGTGGGAGCGGTGCTGGAGGGCCTCGCCGGCCCAGTCGCTCCGGGCGGTGTTGGGGTCGGTGTCGATGCCGGCGAAGTAGGAGTGCATGGTCTCCGCCCGCAGGAAGAACCCCGCCCGCGACGCCATGTGCGCCAGCCGGGCCTTGAGGTGCCAGCGCAGCGGGGAGTCCTCCTCGCTGGCGGTGGCGCCGGTCACACCGGGGAAGGACGCCTCGAAGCCGTGCCGGGGGTAGACGGTGGCCAGCGCCTCGACCAGGGTGCTCTTGCCGCTGCCGTTCTCACCCACCAGGAACGTGACTCCGGGGGCCACCTCGAGCCCGCCGTCGTCGATGAGCTGGGCCACCGCCGGAATGCTGAACGGCCAGGCCGACAGGTCGGGGGGGTTGGTCCGGTTCGGCGCCCAGTCCACCCGGAGGAAGTGGCGGACGGGCGGCGCGGGTTCCACGACGGGAGGCTACCGGCCGGGGTTCGTCGGTCGGTCAGAACTCCCGCTCCGTCAGGACTCCCGCCCCGTCAGAACTCCCGGTCGCCGCCGCCGCTCTCGTTGGCGGCGTTGCCCAGGGCCAGGTTTCCCGCCGCGTCGTAGGGGGTGGTGGACGGCGTCCACGTGGTCTGCCCGCTGCCACCCGTCTTGGCGTCGCCCGACGTGAGCGGCCCCAGGGTGACGGTGATGACGTTGCCCGACTGCACCATGGTGGAGGGCCGGAAAACCACCGCCAGGAGCACGCCGTTGTAGCCGCCGTTGGGCAGCTCCAGGTCGCCGAGGGGCAGCTGGGCGGAGTTGGCGGCGTCGTAGATCTGCACGTGGTCGGGATGGCAGATCAGACCGAGGCCGAGGACGCAGCCTCCGTCGATGACGCGCACGCTGACGCTGGTGGCGGCGCCGGTCCACCCGGCCACCACGGACTGGGGGTCGATCTGCTCGCTGAAGGTGAAGGTGATCGTCTCGCCCGGCTCGGCCTCGCCGTCGGTGCCTCCGGGGTGGTCGGCGGCCTGGATGTCGGTGGCCGTGGGCCGGGTGTTGTCGACCGTCACCGTGAAGCCGGGCTGGGTGCGGCTGTTCCCGGCGGCGTCGGTGGAGGTGAGGGCGTATGTCCGGGCGCCCTCGGCGAGGGCGGCGTCCGCCCCCAGCGCGCCACTACGGTAGTTGGAGGTTATGCCCCCCACCGACCAGGTCCCGGCGGTGAGCGTTGTGCTCGAGGCCCCGGCGCTGAGCTGGGTGGAGTCGGCCCGCTCGGTGGCCACGCCGCTGGGTGGGTTCCCGCTGTCGGTGACGTTGGCGTACACGTAGTAGGTGCCACCCTGCTTGATGAAGCCGGCGAGGTAGCCCGTGGTCTTGGCGATGACGGTGGTGCCGGCCTCGGGCGCGACCCAGTCCGGGGCGGCGGTGAAGGTGCTGGCCGCCGTGCCCTGGTCCCCGAAGGCGGCGGCGACGGCGGGAACGGCGAAGACCAGGGCCCCGGTCAGGGCCGCCACCACCGGCGCAGCCGCCCACCGGCACTCAACCGGCACGGGCGCTCGCGTTCGGGAGGGGGAGCCCCCGCCGGGTCCGCCGGGCGAGGACGCGGACGGCCACGGCGGTGGCCAGGCAGCCCATGGCGAACCCCCCCTGGGCCGTGGCCAGCCAGGACAACGCCCGGCCCACCATCGGGGCCTGCCACATCAGGCGGTCGGCGGAGCGGATGGTCACGGGCACGGGATCGGGATCCTCGTTGGCGTCGCCCTTGAGGGTGACCTCGAAGGTGTCGCCGTGGGGCTCGAGGACCACCACCCGGTGGGTGACGCGGGTGTGGTCGGGCCGCTCCACGGTCACGATGTCGCCGATGCCGATGTCGCCGGCGTCGACCCGCTGGACGAGCACCATGGAGCCCGTGGGGATGGCGGGCTCCATCGAGCCCGACCGGACGACCAGGGGCCGGATGCCGGTGTGGACCGCCGCCACCGTGATGATCATGGTGGCGAGACCGAGCAGCGCCCCGACGGTCAGGGCGATCTCGGCGAGGACGGTCCGGGTGCGCATGGCTAGGCCGACTGCGTGGCGCTGAAGGTGAAGGTGGCGGTGGTCGTGGCGCCCTGGAAGGTGTTGTCGTCGGCGGCCGAGGGGAACGACACCTTGAAGCAGGCGACCTGGCTGCCCGAGGCCAGGGTGCGGCTGGAGATGGCCGCCGCGCTGAGGGCGCCCTCGGCGGCCAGTTCGGTGCCGGCGAGGTACTCGGGGTCGGCGGCGGCGCAGTCGCCCGTGGTGGGGACCTCCTTGATGCTGACCCGGAGCTTGTCCTTGAAGCCGGTCCCGGTGGCCGAGGTCGTCATCGAGTAGTCGAAGCTCAGGCTGCCGCTGTTGGCGATGGTCAGCGGGGCGTAGACCACGTCGCCGGGCTTCATGTTGAGGTTCTGGAGCGACGTGAAGGCGTAGGCGTCGTCCGTCTCGCCGCTCAGCACCAGGTCGACGGTGCCGGCCGTGAACGTCGTCTCGGCCGTCCCGCTGTCGGAGAAGGCGGCGAAGGTGCCCGCCCAGACGACGCCGGAGAGCATTCCGAGGCACAGCACGAGGCGGATCTTCCTGAGCATGACTGAGTTCCCTTCCAGAAGGCATTGATGGCCAGTTGTCCCTTCGTTGGGATATCGGACGCTCCCGGGGCGGGCTGCATAGCCCGGTCAGGGCATCTTGAGGGCCTCACTCTGCGCCCCCAACCCACCCGTTTCCGGCCCCGAGGGGACTAGTCCTACGATCGGCGCCCATGGGAACCGCCCTCGACGACCTCGTGACCCTGCTTGATCTCGAACGCCTGGAGGTCAACCTGTTCCGGGGGGTGAGCCCGGACGAGGAGCGCCAGCGCGTCTTCGGGGGCCAGGTGGCGGGCCAGGCCCTGGTGGCCGCCGGGCGGACGGTGGAGCCCGACCGGCACGTGCACTCGCTGCACGCCTACTTCCTGCGCCCCGGTGACACCCGGGTGCCGATCATCTACGAGGTCGACCGCATCCGGGACGGCAAGTCGTTCACCACGCGCCGCGTGGTGG
>JBOGFO010000312.1:0-1829 GCA_050743445.1 Acidimicrobiia bacterium | reverse complement strand
GCCCTGCCTCGCTTTCACCGGCAACAACGGCGGCGCCACCTCCCGGGGCGTCACGCCGGACACCATCCGGATCGGCATCCGCTTCCCGGCCGACCCCATCGACTTCGGCCAGGCCTACCAGTTCCTCGCCGACCACGGCATCCACGAGACCCGGGAAGACGTGGAGCGCACCGCCCTCGGCCTCCTCGACTACTTCAACGCCACCTTCCAGTTCTACGGCCGCAAGATCGAACCGGTCCTCTGGCAGGGAAGCGGCCTGGCGGCCCAGGAAATCGTCGGCGGCGGCCAGGAGGCGGCCAACGCCGACGCCATCAAGGCCGCCACCGAGCTCAACGTGTTTGCCGACGCCAGCGCCTTCACGCCCCCGTATGCGGACGCCCTCGTCAAGCAGGGCATCGTGGCCGTCGGGGCGCCGTACATGTCCCGCAAGTGGTACGCCGAGCGCGCCCCCTATGCCTGGAGCGTCACACCCGACTGCTCGCTCCTGGCCGAGACCGGCGGCGAGCTGTACGTGAAGCAGCTGCACGGCCGGCCAGCGCGCTACGCCGGCGGAGACCTGGCCGGCAAACCCCGCCGGGTCGCCCTCATCGGCCCCGACGTCCCCTGGTACCAGGACTGCATCGACGACGGGCTGCGCCGCATCCAGGCCGGCGGCGGTGACGTGCCGGTGCGCATCTCCTACTCCCTCGACCCGGCGGTGTTCACCTCCCAGGCGGCCAGCATCGTGGCCAAGCTGAAGGACGAGGGCATCACCTCGGTGGCCTGCGGCTGTGACCCGATCCTGCCCGTGTTCCTCACTGCCAAGGCCAACGAGCAGAACTACCAGCCGGAGTGGCTGGTACTCGGCACCGCCCTCACCGACACCGACCTCATTGGCCAGCTCTACAACCAGGACCAGTGGAGCCGGGCCTTCGGCATCAGCTTCATCGGTCCCCAGCAGCCCGTCCGGGCCAGCCTCGGCTACCGGGCCTACAAGTCGGTGCGGACGGACGAGCCCTCCATCACCGTCGACCTCCTCTACTACTTCCTCTACGTCATCGCCATCGGCGTGCAGATGGCCGGCCCCGCCCTCACCCCGGAGACTTTCCAGCAGGGCATGTTCAACTACCCCCGGTCCAGCGGACCGGCCGGGTCGTGGGGCTTCGGGCCCGGCGACCACACGCCCATGGACGACGCCATGGCCATCTGGTGGGACCCCGAGGCGACCTCGCCCTACAACGGCAAGGCCGGCGCCTACCGCAGCGACGGGACGCGCTACCGGCCGGGCGAGTGGCCGAAAGAACAGATACCGGTGTTCGAGTGATCTTCGACTCCCACTTCGCACCGCTCGGCGTGCTCGCCCTGGGCGCCGTCTTCGGGGCGGTGACCGGGCTCATGGCCGTGGGCCTGGTGCTCGTCTACCGCACCACCCGGGTGGTCAACTTCGCCTACGGGGCCATGGGCGGCTTCGGGGCCAGCATCGGCATCGAGCTCTACCTGGCCCGGGGCGTTCCCTGGCCGCTGGCCCTGCTCGTGGCCGTGGCCGCCGGCGTGGTAACCGGCATAGCGGTGGAGCGACTCGTGATCCGGCGCTTCGCCCGCTCGTCCCGGCTCGTCCTCACCGTGGCCACCATCGGCCTGGCCCAGGTGCTGGGCGGCGCCGAGATGCTGGTGCCGCTCGCCTTCGGACAGTCGCCGCTGGTACCCGCCTTCCGCACCCCCCTCTCCGATCTCCAGGTCGAGATCCACCCGCTCGTCCTCACCGGCAACGACCTCCTCATCGCCCTGGTGGTGCCGGTCGTTCTCGCCGGCCTGTCCTGGTTCCTGCTGCGCACCGACCAGGGCCGGGC
>JBOGFO010000311.1:0-4900 GCA_050743445.1 Acidimicrobiia bacterium | reverse complement strand
GGGCAGGACGACGGCGGCCGCCGCGCCGGCTTCGTCGGGGTCGGCGGTCAGCTTGGCGGGAGCCCCGAGATGCTGCAGTGCCTTCTCGGCCGAGCGGAGGTTGCCGATCCCGTAGTCGAGAACGGCGATCATCTCAGAGCGTGCCCTTGGTGGAGGGCACGCCGCCGCCGTCCACCCGCACCGCGTCGCGCAGGGAGCGGGCCACGCCCTTGAAGCAGGCTTCGAGCACGTGGTGGCCGTTGCGCCCGGTGAGGGTCTTCAGGTGGAGGGTGATCCCGGCCGAGGTCACGAAGGCGCGCCAGAACTCCTCCGCCAGCTGGGGATCGAAGGTGCCGATGCGCTCGGGGGACGTCTCCACCTCGTAGACGAGGAAAGGCCGGCCCGACAGGTCGAGGGCCACCTGGACGAGCGCCTCGTCGAGGGGGAAGAGCCCGGAGGCGAAGCGCCGCACGCCGGCCTTGTCGCCCAGCGCCTCGGCCAGGGCGCCGCCGAGCACGATGCCGGTGTCCTCCACCGTGTGGTGGGCGTCCACCTCGAGGTCGCCCTGGGCGGCCAGGGCCAGGTCGAAGCCGCCGTGGCGGCCGAGCTGGGCGAGCATGTGGTCGAAGAACGGCAGGCCGGTCGACACCGCCACCTGGCCCGACCCGTCGAGGTCGAGCCGGACGTCGATGTCGGTCTCCTTGGTCTTCCGGTGGGCCCGGGCGCTCCGGGTGGCCATCAGGCCAGCACCTCCTTCAGCGCGGTGAGGAAGGCGTCGTTCTCCTCGGGGCGCCCCACCGTCACCCGCAGGCAGTCCTCCAGCCGGGGCCAGCGGGAGAAGTCCCGTACCAGCACGTCCTTGTCGACCAGCCCCTGCCACACGTCATGAGCGGCCCCGACCCGGAAGAGCACGAAGTTGGCTCCCGAGGGGAACACCTCGATCCCGTCGAGGAGGCCGAGGGCGTCGGTGAGCCGCTCCCGCTCGGCCACGATCGCCTCCACCCGGGCCCGCATCTCCTCCACGAAGCCGAGCGCCACCGTCCCCGCCACCTGGGTCGGCACCGACAGGTGGTAGGGCAGGACGACCGTCTCCAGGTCGGCCACCAGGGTCGGGGAGGCCACGCAGAACCCGAGGCGGAAGGCGGCCATCGACCACACCTTGGAGTAGGTGCGCACCACCACCAGGGCGGCGCCGTCGTCGACCAGCTCGAGCGCGCTCCAGGGGGCGAAGTCGGCGTAGGCCTCGTCCACCACGACCAGGCCCGGAGCCGCCTCGACCAGCGCTTCCACCGTGGCCCGGGGCTCGACCGTGCCCGTCGGGTTGTTGGGGGTGGTGAGGAAGACCACGTCGGGCGCCTCGGCGGCGACGACCCGGGCGACCTCGTCCGGGTCGAGCGTGAAGTCCGCTCCCCGCTCGGCCGTGACCACCCCGGTGCCGGTGATGGTGGCGATGTGGGCGTGGAGGACGTAGGACGGCTCGAACACCATCGCCCGCCGTCCCGGCCCGCCGTAGGTCAGCATGATGGTCTGGAGGACCTCGTTGGAGCCGTTGGCGCAGAAGATCCGCTCGGCCGGCTGGTCGAGGAAGCGGCCCAGGGCGGCGCGCAGCCCGCCGGCGGAGCGGTCGGGATACCGGTTGAAGGCGGCGGCCGCCACTCCCTCGCGGAAGGCGGTCACGAACCCGTCCGGGGGCGGGAAGGGGCTCTCGTTGGTGTTGAGCCGCACGGAGACCTCAACCTGGGGCGAGTGGTAGCCGGTCAGCTCGGAGAGGTCATCCCGCCGGCGGGGCAGCGGCTTCACGTCCGGGCCCCCCGCATGCGCACGGACAGGGCGTGGGACTCGAGCCCCTCGACCTCGGCGAAGGCGGCCACGTAGGGCGCCACCCGGGCCAGGGCGCTCTCGTCGAGGCCGACCACGTGGACGTGCTTCACGAAGTTCCCCACCCGCAAGGCGGAGGAGAACCGGGCCGTGCGGGCGGTGGGCAGCACATGGTTCACGCCGGCGATGTAGTCGCCGACGGGGGCGGGGGCGAAGTGGCCGCAGAACACCGCCCCGGCGTGGCGGACGAAGGGCACCAGGGCGACGGGATCGGTGTTCATCAGCTGGAGGTGCTCGGGAGCGACCACGTTGGACACCGCCATCGCCTGCTCCGGCCCGTCCACCAGGACCAGCCGGCCGCCGGTGGCCAGGGTGGCCTCGATGTCCGCCCGGCGCGACGAGGCGGCCAGGAGGCGGGTCATCGACTCGTCGACCGCCTCGGCCAGCTGCTCGGACCAGGTGACGAGGAGCGCCGCCCCGTGGGGTCCGTGCTCGGCCTGGGCCATGAGGTCGATGGCCACGTAGTCGGGCGGGGCGGATTCGTCGGCCACCACCACCAGCTCGGACGGCCCGGCGGTCGACTCGATGCCGACGACCCCGGCCACCTCCCGCTTGGCCAGGGTGACGTAGACGTTGCCCGGCCCGACGATGACGTCGACCGGGGCGATGGTCTCGGTGCCGTAGGCCATGGCGGCGATAGCCTGGGCGCCGCCCACCCGGTAGACCTCCTCGACCCCGCACAGGGCGGCGGCGGCCAGGGTGGCGGCCGGCACGGCCCCGTCCGGCCCCGGCGGTACGCACAGGGCGATCTCACCCACCCCGGCCACCTGGGCCGGGATGGTGGTCATGAGGACGGTCGAGGGATAGACGGCCCGCCCGCCGGGGACGTAGCACCCGGCCCGGTCGACCGGCCGGGCCAGGGTCCGGATGACGATGCCCTCCCGCTCGTGGCGGGTCTCGGTGACTCCGGGGGACCCCCCCGAACCCCCGGCCACTCCGGGGGACCCCCCCGAACCCCCGGGTTCGAGCTGGGTCCGGTGGTAGGCGGTGATCTGGGCCCGGGCGAACTCGAGCGCCTCCCGGAAGGCGGGATCCACGCCGGCCAGGGCGGAGGACAGGTCACCCTTGCCCACCCGCAGGTCGTCGACGGTCACGCCGTCGAAGCGGGCGGTGAGCTCCCGCAGGGCATCGTCGCCCCGCATGCGGACGTCGGCGATGATCTCCCGGACCGCGACCAGCGGCTCCTCGCCGCCGGGGTCAGGGCGGGCGAGGACGGAGGCGAGGTCGCCGGTGAAGCCGCGCAGGTCGAGCCGGGAGAGCATGGGAACCCTCCATGCTACTGATCCGACCTGGCCGTTCGCCCTATCGATTGGTGCGCCGCACCGGGGGGGTAGAGGCTGTGACCATGGCGCACGAGTCCGATCACGCCGAGCTGTCCAGCCTGCGCTCCCAGCTCGACGAGCTGGCGAGGCGGGTGGAGACCGTCGCCCTCCGCTACGAGGAGACCCCCGACTCGGCCGTGGCCAGCGAGTTGTTCGAGGCCGAGCGGGCCCTGCGCAGCGCGGGCCGGATCGTCGAGCGGGCGCTCGGGACCCTGGGCGAGCTGACGGGCTCCTGAACCTCGGGCTGTCGGGCTCCTGAACGTCAGGAAGGCGGCGCTTGAGCGCCGCCTTCCTCTTCGCCACCTCGGGGTCGGCGGATCCCCGGCAGCGGTACGGGGCGTCCGCTGGGCTAACCCGCCCCGTAGTCACGTCAACGCCTGGAGTGAAGAAAACGTTCCCATCTTGAAGCCGGGCCCTGGAACCAAAGCATCACGACAAGCGACAATTGGTCACAGGGCCGCAAAGAAACTGGCCGAGGGGATTCGCCGCACAATGCTGACTCGTACTCCCGACGTCCCCCTCCACGTCATTGACGTGGAACTCGTGGTCGAAGGTATGTCCTGTGGGGCATGCTCGGCCCGGATCGAGAAGGCCCTGCGCCGCCACGACGGGGTCATCGACGCCGCCGTCAACTTCGCCACCGGCCGGGCCCGGATCGCCTTCCAAACCGCCTCAACCACCACCACCGCCCTGGCCGAGGTGGTCACCGCCCTCGGCTATCCCGCCGTTCCGCTCTCGTCGGGGCCCGCCCCTGAGCCGCCCCAGCCCCGCCACGAGTGGAAGGGCTGGCTCCTGCGGGCCGCGCTGGCCTGGCCCCTGGCCATCGCGCTGGTGCTCGTGCCCGCCTTCCGCACCAGCCGCCCCGGTCAGGTGGCGGCCATCGGCGTGGCCGCCGCCGTCATCTTCGGCTGCGGCTGGCCGTTCCTGCGGGGGGCGATCTCCGCCGCCCGCCACCGCACCGGGACCATGGACACCCTGGTGGCGACGGCCATGGCGGGCGCCTTCGCCTCCGCCATCTGGCACGTGGCCACCACCCCCGCCCCCGGCCACCACGGCCAGGTGGTCCACGTCAGCGGCCATCTCCAGGCCGTGGCCATCGTGGTGGCCACCCTCCTGGTGGGACGGGGCCTGGAGGCCCGGGCCCGCCAACGGACATTCGGGGCGATCGCCCGCCTCTTCGCCCTCGGCGCCCGCGACGCCTCGGTGATCCTGGGCGAGACCGAGGTCCAGGTGCCGGTCGGCCACGTCCGGGTGGGCGACATCGTCCGGGTCCGCCCGGGCGAGAAGATCCCCGTCGACGGGATCGTGGTCACCGGCGCATCGGCGGTGGACGAAGCGATGCTGACCGGGGAGTCCCTGCCGGTGGAGAAGACGGCGGGCGACCCGGTGGTGGGCGCCACCATGAACTGCGCCGGCACCCTCGACATCCAGGTCACGGCGGTGGGGGCCGACACCGTCCTGGCTGGCATCATCCGCCTCGTCGAGCAGGCCCAGTCGGCCAAGGCACCCGTCCAGCGCCTGGCCGACCGGCTGGCCGGGGCGCTCGTCCCCGCCGTGCTCGGCGTCGCGGCCGTCACCGTGTGCGCCTGGGCCTTCCTCGGCCACGACGCCGGCGCCGGCCTGATGGCGGGCATGGCCGTACTGGTCGTCGCCTGCCCGTGCTCGCTCGGCCTGGCCACCCCGGCCGCCGTCCTCGTGGGGACGGGCCGGGGCGCGGCCAT
>JBOGFO010000310.1:0-3762 GCA_050743445.1 Acidimicrobiia bacterium | reverse complement strand
CCTCGAGGCCGATCGGCTGCTCGAGGAGCTGGCCGGCCGCGACGAGGACCCCGACCCCGCCGTGGCGGCGGTGGCCGCCCAGCTCGAACCCGTGGTGGCCGCCGTGCGGGCGGCGTTCACCGCCTGGCTGGAGGAGCCCTCCCTCTTCGCCGCCGTCGCCGCCCGGGCCGGGCTCTGCGCCGCCGAAGCCGAGGTCTTCGCCCTCCTCGCCGCCGTCGAGATCGATCCCCGCCGCCAGCGACTGGTGGCCTACGTGCAGGACAACGTGCTCCTGCCCCGGGTGTCCCTGGCCACCCTCCGGCGCCTGTTCCCGTTGCCCCACGCCGGTGCCCTGGCCGTCGCCCACTCGGGTGCCCTACGCCGGGCGGGCCTGGTTGAGGTGGAAGACGACGGCCCCTGGGCGGCCCGGGCCGCATTCGTTCCCGTCCCGGTGGTGTGGGCCCTGCTGGGCGCACCGGTGGACGACCCCGAGCTTCCCCCGGGAACGTCTGCCATCGTCTCGTCCGAGGGCGATCCCGCCGGGGCGGGCCTGGTGCTCGTCACCGGCCCCGACCGCACCACCCGCCGTCAGCTGGCCGCCCGGCACGCGGCGGGCACCGCCTTCCTCACCGCCCCCCTCCCCGCCTCGTCGGCGGCGTGGGTTGCTCTGGTGCGGGCCGCCGGGCTGTGCGGCTGCGGGATCATCCTCGAGGTCGACGACGCCCTGCCCGTCGAGGCCCGGGAGCAGATCGAGCGGGCCGACCACCTGGCCTGGGTCATCTCCTCGCCCGAGGAGCTGCCCATCGAGTCGCTGCCCGAGCGCCCCTGGATCGAGGTGCGGGCGCCCGACGGGGAGGCCGACGACGAGGACTGGCAACGGCTCCTGGGCACCGGCCGGGCCGGCGGGCACCGCCTGGGGCGGGACCAGCTCGGACTGGTGGCCCGGGCCTACGAGGGGTTGGGTGGCGACCTGGCCGCCGCCGTCCGGCGCCTGGCCGGCGGCCACCTCGACCGGATGGCCCGGCGCATCCGGCCCCGGCGGGGTTGGGACGAGATCGTCCTCCCCGCCGACCAGCTGGCCCAGCTCCACGAGCTCGCCTCCCGGTACCGGCATCGGGACACGGTCTACGACCAGTGGGGGTTCGGGGCAGTCCCCTCGGCCGGGCTGGTGGCCCTGTTCTCGGGCGGCCCGGGGACGGGCAAGACCATGGCGGCCGAGGTGATCGCCGGCGACCTCGGTCTCGACGTCTACAAGGTCGACCTGTCAGCGGTGGTGAGCAAGTACATCGGCGAGACGGAGAAGAACCTCGAGAAGATCTTCTCGACCGCCGCCGCCGGCGGCCTCGTCCTGTTCTTCGACGAGGCCGACTCCCTCTTCGGCAAGCGCTCCGAGGTCTCCGACGCCCACGACCGCTACGCCAACATCGAGGTCTCCTACCTCCTGCAGCGGGTGGAGAGCTACGACGGCCTGGTGGTGCTGGCCACCAACTTCCAGAAGAACATCGACGCCGCCTTCCTGCGGCGTGTCCACGTGGCCGTCGACTTCCCCCTGCCCGAGGAGGACGAGCGCCGGGCCATCTGGGAGCGGTCGTTCCCCGCCACCGCCCCCACGGCCGACCTCGACCTCGCCTTCCTGGCCCGCCAGTTCAAGCTGAGCGGGGGTGCCATCCGCAACGCCACCGTCCACGCCGCCTTCCTGGCCGTCGCCTCCGGCGAGGCCATCTCCATGGACGTGGTCATGGCCGGCCTCAAGCGGGAGCTGCAGAAGATGGGCCGCCTGTGGGCCGAAGCCGGCTTCGACCGGTACCCCGGCTGGGACGAGGAGGAACCCGTTGCTGCATCTGCTCGATGAGAGTCTGGAAGCGTTCCTGCGGGCCCAGACCCCCCTGCCGGCGGCCGAGATCGACCTGGCGTTCGAGGCGCCGGACCGGACCTGGTCGGCGGGCGTGACCAAGCCCACCGTCAACGTGTTCCTCTACGACGTGCGGCGCTGCGTAGAAGAGTCGTCCGGGGCGGGGATGGAGCTGATCGAGCGCGACGGGATCCAGTACCACCGCCAGGCTCTGCCCCGCATCGAGCTGCAGTACCTGGTGACGGCGTGGACGTCGGACGTGCGTGACGAGCACCACCTCCTCGGCTCGTTGCTGGCCGCCGTGCTCAAGTCCCCCGAGCTGCCCGTCGCCCACGCCCGGGGGCCCTTCGCGACCACGCCGCCCCTGCCCCGCCTTCGGGTGGCGGCGGCCGACGGGGAGAGCCGGGCCGATCTGTGGTCGGCCATCGACGGCCAGCTCAAGCCCGGGCTCCAGCTGACGGTCACGGCCACTGTGGACGCGGCGCAGGCGAAACCCGCCGGCCCCCCGACCCGGGCGCTCGACATCGAGACCGTGGACAGGACGCAGGCCGACCGCCGCTCCCGGCGTCACCGGGTGGCGGGCAAGGCGGCGGATCCCGGTTCGCTCGTCCGCTCCCCCCGGGGGGTGGCGTGGGTGGACGAGGGGGGACGGTTCCTGGTCACGGCGGAGCCCGGCGACCCGGTGGTGGTGGAGGCCGCGACCCCGAAAGAAGCGATCGTGCCCGAGACCGGCGACATCGTGGTGGAGTAAGGAGGGCGACCCATGCGCGTCGGCGTCCTGGCCGAGCGGATCGAGATGGTGCCGGGCCAGCTGGTGGCCTTCACCATCGACGTGGCCAACACGAGCGAGATCATCGACGGGTTCACCGTCACCCTCATCGGCCTGCCCGTCGAGTCGCTGCGTGTGACCCCCGAGGTCCTGTCGCTGTTCCCCTCGGCCGACGGGACGATCTCGGTCGTCTTCAGCCTCCCGCCCCAGTTCCCGGCCGGCCACCACCTGCTCGGTGTGCAGGTGGCGTCGGCCACGGATCCCACCTTGGTGTTCACCGAGAGCCTCGAGCTCATCGTTCTGCCCGCCGCGGCCGGCGCCCTCCAGCTCCAACCCGAGCGGGTGACGGGCGGGAGCCAGGCCCACTTCGCCGCGCTGGTCACCAACCTGGGCAACGTCCCCTTCGACGTGGCCCTGGCCGCCACCGACGCCGAGGGGGTGCTGCGCTTCGCCTTCAACCCAGCCCGGGTGATGGTGCCCGTGGGTGTGCAGGCCGCCGTCAAGGTGACGGTCGAAGGCAAACGGCCGATGATCGGCACCCCCCTTCCCCGGGTCGTCACCGTCGCCACCCAGGCCCCCGCCCCGCCGCTGCGAGTGGTGGGGGTGTTCATCCAGAAGCCCCGCTTCCCCCAGATCCTCCTCGCCCTCCTCATCGTCCTGCTGGCCCTGGGGTTGTGGGCGCTGGTCATCCTCTTCGGTCTCAACCGGGCGCTGGTCAAGCCAGGGACGGTGGCCGGGCTGGTGACGGCGGAATCGTCCGACACCCCGGTGGCGGGGGCGACCGTGGAGGCCTACCCGGCCGACGACATCGAGGAGGTGGCGGGCTCGGCCACCACCGGCGACGACGGCACCTTCGAGCTCGAGGTACCCAAGGGCACCTACCGGGTGCGCTTCGCCGCCGCCGACTACGAGGCCACCAACCCCTGGTATCCCGGGGCGGGCAACTTCGAGGTGGCCGAGGACGTGAAGGTGAAACGGGGTGGCACCGTCGGCGACGTGAACATGCGCCTGGCCGGCGTCCCGGCCTCCATCTCCGGGGTGGTGGCGGCCGGCGGTGACCCCACCGGGGTCACGGTGACCCTGCGCCCGGCGGCAGGCACGGCCCAGACATTGAGCAGCCCGCCTCCGGCGCCGCCCCAGCCTGCGCCGGCGCCCGTGCCCG
>JBOGFO010000309.1:0-8243 GCA_050743445.1 Acidimicrobiia bacterium | reverse complement strand
GAGAGCGGCTCCGCCCCAAGGTGGGTGCGATCCTGGCCCTCTGAGGGCCAACATCGCACCCACCTCAGGGGGATCAGCGGCGGTGGGATCGCCAGTAGCGCTGGAGGGCATCGCGGACCTCGGTGGCTGAGACCTGCTGGTTGGTGACCTCCATCAGGGGCAGGCGCTTCTTCTGCTTGTTGGCCAGCACGATGTAGACGTCGCGGTCGTTGCGGCCTCCGACACCGAAGCTCTTGATCTGTGACCAGGGGAACTTCCGGAGCGGCCCACCCCAGCAGACCGCGAGATGGTCCGGTTCGGCCCGGACCTGGAAGCGCAGGGCGCCGAAGGCCAGGAAGCCGATGACGGCCGCACCCAGGGTCAGGCCCACGACCTTGATCGGGGACCCTCCGCCGGCGATCACCCAGCCGACTGCCCCCAGCGCGGCGGCGAGCACGATCCCGGCGATGACGCGGTTGGCGGTCGTCGCCCGGTAGACCGGGCCCGTCTGGTCGTTCACGGGCTCCATCATGGCGCCAGGAATGCCGGAGATGGGGCTTCCGGGCGGGTTGTTGGTCCGAACGGACCATGGCTCCCGCCGACCCCGTTCGCCTACCCTGCAAGGAGAGAGGAGCCGCCGAAAGCGGTATCGCGGCGTGGACGATTCCTTGAGCCCGACTTCATGACAGCTGTTGTAGGGGTCGGTCGCGTCTGCGTGCTCCTGCTCATGGGGACGCTGGCGTTCCGGTCGTTCCGCTGGAGCCGCCGGGGCGGGGGACAGACGGCGCGCTGGCTCACCGCCTCCTTCGCCGTCCTGGCCGCCGTCATCCTCGCCGGTGTGGTGTCGCCCCGGCTGGCCGCTCACCAGGGCAGCGCATTGTGGAAGCTCGCCGTCTGCGGCCTGCTGCTCTTCCCCTACTGCCTGGGCCGGTTCACCGCCGGCTTCGGAGGTGCGGCCGCGTCCCGGCGCCGCCACGCCATCTCCGCCGGCGTCACGCTCGGGCTCGTCCTGGCCACGCTGGCTCTGCCCACGCTCTCCGGGGCGCCCCGGCGACCCGCCCCGTACCAGGCCTTCGCCGTGGCCTTCATGGCTGGCTGGACGCTGCAGTCCGTCCTCTCCGCCCGGTCCCTGTGGCAGGCCGGCCGGGATCGGCCCACGGTGGTGCGCCGGCGGATGCGGACCCTGAGCCTGGGCTCGTCGATGGTGAACGTCGCCCTGCTGCTGCTCGGGACCGCGCCCCCGGCCCGCCCTCCGGTCCAGCTCGTCGTCCTGAGCGTCGGCATGGTCAGCGCCTGGTTGTTCTTCGTCGGATTCGCTCCGCCGGCGGCCCTGCGTGCCCTCTGGCGGCAACCCGATCTCGATCTGTTCCACGCCGCCGAGGGCCGCCTGGTGGCCGCCACCGAGGCCGAGACCGTGGGCCGGGTGATCGTCCCCCAGGCGGTCACACTCCTCGGCGCCGGCGCCTCCCTCATGACCGGCCCCGAAGGCCGGGTGCGGGCCGCGGACGGGCTCGGACCGGCCGAGGTCGATTCCCTCGTCGCCGAGCTGGACCGGTGGGGCGGCTCCGGCGCATCCGGGGTCGAGGAGCTCGTGCCCGGAATCCTGTCCGTGCGGCTCCGCGACGGGTGGCTCGTCGCCACCGCCAGCCCGGTCACACCCTTCTTCGGCCGCCAGGAGCACCGGCTGTTCGAGGTCCTGGGGCGGTCCGCCGACCTGGCGCTGGAGCGGGTCGAGCTCCACGAGCGGGACCGGATCAGCCGCATCGCCCTCGAGGAGCGCGAGCGCCAGCTGGCCCAGGGGCAGCGCCTGGCCCACTTCGGAAGCTGGGAGCTGGATCTCGCCACCGGGCGGGTGCTGATGTCCGAGGAGCTGGTTCGGATCTACCAGCTCGACCCGGCCGCCCTCGACGATGCCGACCACGGCTGGTTCCAGGAGCGGTCCCACCCCGACGACCGCCAGGCGATGGAGAAGGCGGTCCGGAGGGCGATCGCCTCCGGCCGTCCCTTCCAGATCGACCACCGGCTGGTGATGCCCGACGGGCAGGTGCGGTGGCTGCACTCCCGGGGCCGGACCGTGAGCGACGATGACGGGAATCCCGTGCGGCTGCAGGGGACGGCCCAGGACATCACCGCCGGCAAGGAGGCGGAGTCCCAGCTCCGGGCCAGCGCCCTCCAGCAGGCCGCCGTGGCCCAGCTGGGCCAGCGGGCCCTCGGGGGGCTCGCCACCGAGGCCCTCCTCCAGGAGGCGGCTGATCTGGTGTCCCTGGTCCTCGGGGTCGACCGGGCCGGTGTGCTCGAGCTGCTGCACGAGTTCGGCAACCGCACCCTCGTCGTCAACCCAGGCGAGAGCGCCCCGGCCGGCTTCCTCGACGTCGAGGCCCTTGCCCCCCATGGCCTCGGGGCCACGGACATGGCCTTCCTCACGTCGGTCAGCAACGTGCTCGCCGCCGCCATCCAGCGCCATGAGGCCGAGACGGAGCTGGCCCACCAGGCGCTGCATGATCCCCTCACCGGTCTGCCCAACCGGGCCCTGCTTATGGACCGGCTCGACCAGGCCGCCGCCCGGGCCCGGCGCCAACCGGTCCCGCTGACCGTTCTCTTCCTCGACCTCGACCGGTTCAAGTTCGTCAATGACGGCCTCGGCCATGGTGCGGGCGACGAGCTGTTGCGGGTGGTCGCCCGCCGGCTGTCCGAGACCTTGCGCCCCGGCGACACCGTGGCCCGCTTCGGCGGCGACGAGTTCGTCGTCCTGTGCGAGAACCTGCCCGGCGAGGATGCGGCCGCCGCCCTGGCCGATCGGGTCGCCGCCGCCCTCTCCCGGCCCGTCGCCATCGCCGGGCGGGAGGTGTCCGTCACCGCCAGCATCGGGATCGTCGTCGCCGATGCCGCCCTCGTCTCGCCCGAAGAGCTGCTCCGGGACGCCGACATCGCCATGTACCAGGCCAAGGAGCGGGGCCGGGCCCGCCACGAGGTGTTCGACGCCCCGGCCCGCAAGCGGGTCATGGACCGGCTGAACACGGAGGTGGCGCTGCACCGGGCGGTGGAGCGGGCCGAGTTCCGGCTCTGGTACCAGCCCGAGGTCGCCCTCGACGACGGGCGCATCGTCGGGCTCGAGGCCCTGCTCCGCTGGGAGCATCCCGAGTGGGGCCTGCAGCATCCCGGCCAGTTCCTGCAGATGGCGGAGGAGACCGGGCTCATCCTGCCCATCGGGGAGTGGGCGCTCGAGGAGGCGTGCCGCCAGACGCAGGCCCTCCGGGCGGCCGGGCCCGCCCTGGCGTCCGCGGTCCTCTGGGTGAACCTCTCCGCCCGCCAGCTGACCCAACCCGACCTCCACGACGTCGTCGCCCGGGTGCTGGCCGAAACCGGGACCGACCCGGGGCGGCTGGGGCTCGAGATCACCGAGACGGTCCTCATGGAGGATGTGGAGAGCCTGAGCCACACGCTGCGGGGGTTGCGGGAGCTGGGGGTGCTCCTGGCCATCGACGACTTCGGAACCGGTTTCTCCTCGCTCAGCTGGCTCCGGCAGTTCCCCGTCGACGTGCTCAAGGTGGACCGCTCGTTCGTCGACGGTGTGACCGGCAGGAACGGGGACCGGGCCATCGTCGAGGCCGTGATCGGACTGGCCCGCTCCATGGAGATGCTCTCCGTGGCCGAAGGTGTGGAGTCCCGGGCGCAGGCGGCGGCCCTGCGGTCACTCGGCTGTGACGCCGCCCAGGGCTACTACTTCTGCCGGCCGATGAGCCTGGCCGACCTCCTGGCCACGCTGGCCTCGAACGGCGGGCGGCTCCCCGTCGGGCACTCCATCTCGGGGTCTCCGTTCCCCGAGATCCAGCTCCCCGCCTGAGGACGGTTGGCGCCGACGCTCACGGA
The DNA here is from genome assembly GCA_050743445.1 of Acidimicrobiia bacterium. Lineage (GTDB taxonomy): Bacteria > Actinomycetota > Acidimicrobiia > IMCC26256 > BP-133 > CAWBJP01. Next base: position 4,394 of record JBOGFO010000309.1, on the reverse strand, counting down.
TCGGGATCTGAACCGGGCGACGCTGGCGCGCCAGCTCCTCCTCGAAACGCTCGGCGACCGCCCCGCTCGAGGCGGTCGCGCACCTGGTCGGGCTCCAGGCCCAGAACCCGCTCGACCCCTACCTGGCGCTGTGGTCGCGCCTCGACGGCTTCGATCCCCATGGCCTCGGCCGGCTGGTCGAGGACCGGTCCCTGGTGCGGATCGTGGTGATGCGCGGCACGGTCCACCTGGTCACGGCCGAGGATGCCGCCCGGCTGCGGCCGCTCATGCAACCGGTCCTCGACGCCGAGATCAGCCGCCACTCCGGGTTCGCCCCCCACCTGGCCGGCGTCGACATGGAGCCGGTCCTGGCCTTCGCCCGCAAGCTCCTGGCCGCCACCCCCCTCGACGGCGGCCGGCTCCGGACGGCCCTGGCCGAGCACTTCCCCGACCTCCACGCTCCGGCGCTGGCCTACGCCTGCCGCTGCCTGCTCCCGCTGGTGCAGGTGCCGCCCCGGGGCGTGTGGGGCCGGACCCTGCAGGCCACCCTCACCCCGCTCGACGCCTGGGCCGGCGGTGACGGCCCCCCGCCGGTCCTGTCCCTCGACGACGTCACCCTCCGCTACCTGGGCGCCTTCGGGCCGGCCACCGTGGCCGACGTGGCCGCCTGGTCGAGGCTGCCCGGCTGGCGACCGGTCATCGAGCGCCTCCGCCCGCAGCTCCGGTCGTTTCGGGGAGAGCGGGGTCAGGAGCTCTTCGACCTGCTCGACGCGCCCCGTCCCGATCCCGGCACTCCCGCCCCGGTCCGCTTCCTGCCCGAGTACGACAACGTGCTCCTCTCCCACGCCGACCGGTCCCGCTTCGCCGCCGGCCGGCCGGACTGGGTGGCCGCCGCCATCGGCCCGTACAAAGGGTCCGTGCTCGTCGACGGCACCGTGGCCGCCATCTGGCACGTCGAGCGCGACCAGAAGGCCGGGCCCGCCACCATCGTCGTCGACCACATGCCGTTGCCGAAGGTGGCGAGGACCCGGATCGAAGCCGGGGCGGGCCGGGTGGCGAAGTTCTGGGTGGCGGGGGCGGCGAGCCATGACGTCCGCCTCGTCCCGGTCGGCTGAGTCCGCACCCGTCGTGCTTGCTGGCCCCGCCCTCCCTCAACTTCGGGCACGGATTTTCTCAACCGTTGAGAATTTCCGTGCCCAGATTCGGAACAGCTTGCTTCCTCACTGCTCGCCGCGGGCCTGGGCCAGGACGGCGGGGGCGTTTCCCGCGGCCAGGGCGCGGCTGATGACGTCGCACCCCGAGGCGGACAGGCCCCACAGGCCGGGATCGCCGTCGTCGACGGCGGCGAAGACCGCCAACGGCGCTTCCCCGGAAACGTCGAGCGTGCCCGCGGCCAAGGTTCCGGCCGGGCGGGGATCGAACCGCAGGTCGACGATCACCTCGTCGCCTGGCGCGGCGGTGTCGGCCCCGGCGCGGACGGCCAGCCACGGACTCAGGGTCTCACCCGAGACGGACACGGCGACCGGGCCCCCGCGGTGGTGCAGCTTGACCGCCACCAACGACGGCGCGTCGGGCCGCACGCTGACCAGCACCCCGGCGCTGGCCCAGCCCCGGGCCGCCCGGTCGACCGGGGTCTCCGTGGCCGGGAGCCGGTAGAGATGACACCGGTCGTCCGCCTCGTCCGCCTCCCAACCCGGCACCGGGTAGCCGGTGGTGACGAGGCGCGTCCCGGCCCGGCCGGCCCCGAGGCGGGCCCGCAGGCGTTGGAGCGTCGCCGGGCTGAGGTAGGCGAAGACGACGTCGGCATCGAGGTCGCCTGTGTCGAGGTCGCCTGTGTCGAAGTCGCCAGCGTCGAAGTCGGTCTCGACGATCATCCCCTCGACCCCGTGGGCCCGCAGGAGGTCCCGGGCCGAGGCGGCCAGGGCGGGGTCGAGCTCCACGCCGGTCACCACCGCCCCGTGGACCGTCGCCGCCCGGACCAGCACCCGGCCGTCCCCACAGCCGAGGTCGAGGAGGTGCTCGCCCTTCTGTAGGCCGGCGAGCGCCAGCGCCCGGTCGATGCGCTCGTCGCTGGTGGCGGCCCAGAACGGCCATCCGGTTCGCCCGGTGCCGGTGGAGTCGTCGATCGCGGCAGCATAGAGGCATCATCGGGCCGATGATCCGAGAGATCGCCACGGTCGGGCATCCGGTGCTGCGGCAGCGGGCCCGGGAGGTCACGGCCGCCGAGCTGGCCTCCCCCGAGATCCAGCAGCTGATCGACGACCTGATCGACACGATGCGCGCCGCCAACGGCGCCGGGATCGCCGCCAACCAGGTCCACGAGCCCGTCCGGGTGGCGGTGGTCGAGGTCAACCAGAACCCGCGCTACCCGTACAAGCCGCCGATCCCGCTCACCATCCTGGTGAACCCGGTGATCGAGCCGATCGACGACGAGCTGGTCGAGATCAACGAGGGGTGCCTCTCGGTTCCGAACCTGCGGGGCAACGTCATGCGCCACGTCAACATCCGGGCCCGCTGGGTCGACCGGGACGGCCACGAGCACACCGAGATCAAGCGGGGGCTCACCGCCGGGACCTTCCAGCACGAATGCGACCACCTCGACGGCCGGCTGTTCCTCGACCGGGTCGTCGACACCACCACGCTCACGACCTGGGAGCAGTTCGAGCGCCACCACCGGGACGCCTTCGTCGCCCGCATCACCGAGTTCGTCCGGCGCGTCGGCTCCTAGAACGGAAGCGGGCGCCATGACGGTCTTCCACTGCGAGCTCGCCTGGCTCGGCGGCGAGACGGCCGAGCGCAACGTCCTCGTCTCCGTGGCCGGCGAACGCATCACCGCCGTCGAGGCCGGGCTCGCGGCGGTGCCCGAGGGCGCGACGCGCCTGGCCGGCCTGACGATCCCCGGCCTGGCCAACGCCCACAGCCACGCCTTCCACCGGGGGCTGCGGGGCCGCACCCACACCGGGTCGGGCTCGTTCTGGACCTGGCGGGAGCAGATGTACGGCCTGGCCGCGTCGCTCAATCCCGACTCGTACCACCGGCTGGCCCGGGCCACGTTCGCCGAGATGGCGCTGGCCGGGATCAGCGTGGTGGGGGAGTTCCACTACCTCCACCACGGGCCCGGGGGCGTTCCCTACGACGATCCCAACGAGATGGGAGCGGCGCTGATGGCCGCCGCCGCCGAGGCCGGCATCCGGATGACCCTGCTCGACACGTGCTATCTGCAGGGCGGGATCGGCGTCGGGCTCGACGACACCCAGCGCCGCTTCGCCGACCACGACGCCCTGGCCTGGGCCGCCCGGGCCTCGGACCTGGCCGACTCGGTGGGTGACTCGCCCGGCGTCCGGGTGGGCGCGGCGATCCACTCGGTGCGGGCCGTCGACCCCGCCGCCATGGCCGTCGCCGGCTCCTGGGCGGCCGAGCGCGGGGCACCACTCCACGCCCACGTCTCCGAGCAGCCGGCCGAGAACGAGCAGTGCGTCGCCGCCTACGGCCGAACCCCCACCGAGCTGCTGTCCGAGACCGGCGTGCTCAGTGACCGCTTCACCGCCGTGCACGCCACCCACCTGACCGCCGGCGACGTCGGCCTCCTCGGTGGAGCAGCGTGCTGGTGCTGCTTCTGTCCCACCACCGAGCGGGACCTGGCCGACGGCATCGGCCCGTCGCGGGCGCTGCGCCAGGCCGGAGCCCGCCTGGCACTGGGCAGCGACTCCCATGCCGTGGTCGACCTGCTCGAGGAGGCACGCGCCCTCGAGCTCGACGAGCGGCTCGCCCGAGGGGTGCGGGGCAGTCACGACGCCGTCACCCTCCTGCGCATGGCGACCGAGCACGGCCACGCCAGCCTCGGCTGGCCGGACGCCGGGCGGATCAGCGCCGGCTGCTTGGCCGACCTGACCACCATCGGGTTCGATTCCGTGCGCACCGCCGGCACCGGGGTCGAGAACGCCGCCGCCGTGGCCGTCTTCGCCGCCACCGCGGCCGACATCCGCCACGTCGTCATCAGCGGACGGGTCGTCGTGGCCGACGGCCGGCACACCTCGATCGATGTCGTCGGTGCCCTGCGCGGGGCCCTCCGATGACGGCTCTAGGTGATCTCTCCGGCGAGGCGCCGGATGTCGCGCTCGAGCGTCAGGAGCCCTTCGAGCTTGCCCACGCACAGGGCGATCCCGGCCTTGGCCGCCTTTCGTTCCAGGATGTCGTCGAGGTAGGCGGTGTAGAGGATGATCGCCTGGTCGGGGCGCTCCTCCCGGATCAGCCGGGCGGTGGTGATCCCGTCCAACCCCGGCATCTTGTAGTCGAGGACCACCACATCGGGGTCGGCGGCGTCCATCTCCTTCAGCGCCTCGGCCCCGTACGCGGTCGAGCCGACGATCTCGAAGTCGTCGAGCGTCAGGATCTGCTCGAGCATCGTTCGCATC
>JBOGFO010000308.1:0-6060 GCA_050743445.1 Acidimicrobiia bacterium | reverse complement strand
ACTTAGGTCACGCCGGGCGGTTCAGATCATCGTTTGAAGCTGGGGCCGGTCCGGCACCGGTACCCGCCGTGCTCGACTTCATCGCAGTTGGACGGCTGCCCGTTGAAGGGGGGCCCGGTCGTCGTCGTGGTCGGCGGCCCCGCCGTCGTCGGGTCGGTGGTGCTCCCCGACCCGGCGGGCGGGTTCGTGGTGGCGTTCCCGCCGGCGGTGGCGGGGACCGGCTGCTCCGAGTTCGCCTGCGTCGGCGTGGTCGTGCTGGACGAGCCTGCCGGGTCGTCGGCGGCCGGAGCGGTCGTCGACGTGGCTCCGGTGTCCCCGCCGGTGTTCTCGCCTGTGTCGTCCCCGGTGCCGCCGCCGGAGTTCTCCCCGTCCACCGATGTGGCGGATGTGGTGGACGTGTCCTTGCCCTGCTTCCCGGCGGTGTTGTTGTCGGACGAGCCGCAGGCGGCGGCCAGCAAGACCAGCAAGCTGAGCATGACGAGAGGTGACTTCTTCACGACGAGCGCTTCCTTACTTCGGCGTGGCGTTCGGTCAAGGGTGGAACCGGCCGATTCGGGTCGCCACCAAACAGGTTAGGACAGCGGCCGCGCCCCCTGGACCAAGTACCCCCATCCGCCCAGAAGCCCCAAATCGCCGTTCACGCGGTGTTCGATGCCTGAGCCGGTGGTTCCTGCCCGGGGCCCGGAACCCAGGGAAATTCGGCACCCGGTGTCGCCTCCGTCGGCCACACTGGACGAGACATGGGACGCGTCCTGGAGGCCCGGGGCCTGCGGAAGGCCTACCGCCGGGTGACGGCGGTCGACGGCGTCGATCTCGAGATCGGCGTGGGTGAGCGCGTCGCGCTCCTGGGCCCGAACGGCGCCGGGAAGACGACCACGCTGCTCATGGTCCTGGGCGCCATCACCCCCGACGCCGGGACCGTCGAGGTCCTCGGTCACCGCCTGCCCGGTGGGCGCAGCGCGGCCATGGAGGGCGTCGGCTTCGCCGCCGGCTACCTTCCCCTCCCCGACCGCCTGCGGGTCCGGGAGGTCCTCACCGTCTTCGCCAACCTTCATGGGATGGCCGACCCCGGGGACGCCATCGACTCCGGCCTCGAACGGTTCCGGATCTCCCATCTGGCCTCGGCCATGGCCACCGAGCTGTCGAGTGGCCAGCGCACGCTGGTCGGCATCGTGAAGGCCACCCTCCACCGGCCCTCCCTGCTGGTGCTGGACGAGCCCACCGCCTCGCTCGATCCCGACGTGGCCCAGCGGGTGCGGGCCGGAGTGGAGCGCACCTGCGAGGAGGACGGCACGGCCATCCTCGTCACCTCCCACAACATGACCGACGTGGAGCGGATCTGCGATCGGGTGGTGTTCCTGTCGGCCGGCCGCGTGGTGGCCGACGGGTCTCCCGCCGACGTGGCCAGCTCCTTCGGGCGGGCCAACCTGGAGGAGGTCTTCCTCCACCTGGCCGAGCAGGAGGAGGGGATCGCGCCGTGAGCCGGTTCTCTCTGTTGCGGGTGCGGGCCATCCTGCGCCGCCAGGCCTTCGTCCAGCTGCGGGCCCCGCAGCGCTGGTTCGACGTGGCCGTCTGGCCCCTGGTCGACACGGTCATCTGGGGCTCGATCGGCCTGTTCGTGGACCAGCAGGGCGGGGCCGTGCGGGCCGGGCTGCCCTACATGCTCTCGGGCATCCTCCTCATGCACGTCGTGTATCAGGCCAACGTTTCCATGGCGGTCGGGTTCATGGACGAGACCTGGTCCCGCAACCTGCTCAACCTGATGGTCACTCCCCTGCGGGAAGCCGAGTTCCTCACCGGGCTGGTGATCATGAGCGGGGTGCGCCTGGTGGCCGGACTGTCGGTGGTGGCGCTGGCGGCTTTCGGTCTGTATGCCTTCAACGTCACCAGCGCCGGTTGGGGCCTCATCCCGGTGGTGGCCGTCCTGATGCTGGTGGGTTGGTGCATCTCGCTCTTCGTCATGGCCCTCGTCCTGCGCTTCGGCAACGGTGCCGAGATCCTCTGTTGGGGGCTGCTGTTCGTGGTCGTCGCCCTCTCCGGCGCCTTCTATCCGATCGAGGCCATGCCCGGGGCGCTCCAGCCCGTGGCCCAGTTCCTTCCTTCGACGCACGCCTTCGAGGCCGCCCGGCGCCTCCTCGACGGCGACGCCATGCCCTGGCCCCTCATCGGCCAGGCGGTCGCCGGTCTCGTCGTGGCCCTGCCGGTCTCGCTGTGGACGCTTTGGCGCATGCTCGGCCTCTTCCGCGTCCGGGGTTACGTCACCCGCTACTCCTGAGGGCCGCTGCCGGACCGATCCCCGGCCCTCCGCCGGCGGATATTGCGGTTGTGTGACAGTGGGAATTCAGGAATATGACGGGCGGAACTTTCGCTCCCAGGGCTATGACGCCGATTTCCGGAGCCCGTCGTAGGGATGCCCGGATTCGGTCGAGGAGGTCCGGAATGTCTCGGGAGGGTGAGCGGTATCCAACGCAGAACCTTGCCGATCGTGACGGGGGTTTCAGCTCAGACCTGAAACGACCGTCACCAAGCCTCGGAGCATCCTCCGCAACCCCTGAGCGGGAGAGAACGATACATGCGAAAGATCGTGGTCGGACTGGTCGTCGGATTGCTGAACATCCCGGCGCTATTTCACGCCGGAGCCTTCGCCAGCCGGGTTGCGGCGCCCGCCGCGGTGCCGGCTGAGACGGCGGTGCCGACGCTGGCCGAGATGGCTCTCGGCCTGACCGGGGGACTTCCTCTGGGGGACCTCGCCGGCCTCCTGCCGGTTTTGGGGGAAACGGCGTCGGTCCTGCCGGTGGCGGGCGGGACCGGCGCCGGAGGGTCACTACTGGATGGCCTGCCGCTGCTCGGTGGCGGGCTGCCGCTGGATGGCCTGCCGCTGCTCGGTGGCGGGTCGCCGCTGGATGGCCTGCCGCTGCTCGGTGTCGGGTCGCCGCTGGATGGCCTGCCGCTGCTCGGTGGCGGGTCGCCGCTGGATGGCCTGCCGCTGTTCGGTGGCGGCCGGTGCGGGCTGCCCACGGGTGACGTGCTCGGTACGGTCAATGGCGCCCTGGGCGGCGTCACCGGGATCCTCTCCGGTCTGCCCCTCCTGGGCGAGCTCCTCGGCCGGACCACCGGTGGCGGCCTCCTCGGTACCGGCGTCGCCAGCGTGAACCAACTCGTCGAGTCCGCTCCCCTTGCGGGCGAGATCGCCGCTCAGGCGACCTGCTGACAAACGCGCCCCGTCAGCGTCTGAGCGTGCCAACCGCCGCGTCCCGGATCTGCGCCCGGGACGCGGCGGCATTTTCTTTGTTTCCTTCAGGACCCTTCACAGCAGGTCAGAAGAGCCCGCCGGTGCGGCCGACGTCGTAGACGAGTTCGTCGCCTTCCACCCGGGCGGCGTCGGTGGGCCGGTGGGGGGCGATGCGGCCGTCGGGCATGAGGTGCTCCACGACCGCGCCGTGGCGGAGGACGAGGGCATCGGCCAACAGCCGCCGGTGGCAGTTCCACCACAGGCTCTCGGCGCACATCACCGCCGTCGCCCCCTCCGGCCGGGAGCGGCCCAGCGCGAGCAGCTCCGCCACCGCCTCGGCGAACTCGGGTGTCGCCATGTGGTCGGCATAGGCCTGGAAGGCCTCGTGGGTGAGCCCGACGTGGCGGGAGCCGGGCACCGGGCGGCGCCGCCCGCCGAGGCGTCGCTCCCAGGAGTAGGCGACGCCGGCGGCCGGGAGCCACTCCTCCATGGCCGTCCGGGCGAAATGCGGATGGCGCCGGCTGCCCGGGAAGGAGCGCACGTCGACGATGTGGTCCACCCCGGCCGTGGTCACGAGGGCGAGGAAGTCCTCCGCCGCCTGGGCGCCGTGGCCGACGGTGCGGAACGTGATCGCCACCCGGTCATTCTCGTCGCGCCTGCCGGGCGCGCCGCGCGAAGCTGACGGCATGCGGGCCGAGACCGGAGCGAAACGGGTGCGGGCCTTTCTCGGAGGGCGGGCGGTGGCCGACACCCGCCGGCCGCTCCTGGTCTGGGATCGGCGCTCTTATCCCGCCTACTGGCTGCCGGAGAAGGACGTCGACCTCGACGCCGTGCCCGAGGCCGCGCTGTCGTGGCCGCCGGCCGACGCCGGAGCGCTGGCCGGTCACGTCCACCTGGCCTGGGAGGCCCTCGACGCCTGGTTCGAGGAGGACGAGGAGGTCTACGTCCACCCCCGGGACCCCTACAGCCGGGTCGACATCCTGGCCAGCTCCCGCCACGTGGTCGTCCGGGTCGGTGGCGAGGTGGTGGCCGAGAGCGGCAAGCCCACCCTGCTCTTCGAGACCGACCTGCCCGCCCGCTACTACCTGCCCCGCACCCATGTGCGCATGGACCTGCTCCGGCCCTCGGCCACCACGTCGGCCTGTCCCTACAAGGGCACGGCCGTCTACTGGACGGTGGAGGCGGGCGGCGCCACCTGCCCCGACCTGGCCTGGACCTACCGCACCCCGGTGGCCGAGAGCATGAAGATCGCCGGGCTGGTGTGCTTCTACAACGAGAAGGTCGACCTGGTGGTCGACGGGGAGCTGCTGGAGCGCCCCCACACGCACTTCAGCTGAACCCCGGGTCGGGGAATACTTCGCAACACTAATTAGTTATGTGAAACACTGACTTCTGTGCCGACCTCCGCCCGCGCCACCGAGGCTACCGAGGCCGCCGAGCTGGCGGGCCGCCTCCGCCTGGCCGTGACCCGCCTGGCCCGCCAGATGCGCCAGGAGACCGACACCGGCCTCTCCCCCACCCTGCTGGCCACCCTGGCCAGCGTCGCGGCCGCCGGTCCGCTCACCCTCGGCGAGCTGGCCGTCCGGGAGAAGGTCGCTCCCCCCACCATCACCCGCGCCGTGGCCGGCCTGGAGTCGGACGGCCTGGTCGTCCGCCGGATCGATCCCGCCGACCGGCGGGTGGCCCGGGTGGAGGTCACCCCCACCGGCCGGCGCCTCCTGGAGCGGGCCCGCACCCGCAAGAACGCCTGGCTGGTCCGGCGCCTCCGGGGCCTCCCTTCCGACGACGTGCGGCGCCTCACCGAGGCGGTCGGCGCCCTCGAAGCCCTGGCCGGTCAACCCGACCTGCCTGACGTGCCGGATCTGCCCGAACTGCCTGACCAACCCGACCAGCCTGGGAGCGCCCCGTGACCCGCCGCCTGCGGCTGGGCGCGACCGAGACCTTCCGCTCCCTGCGGGTCCGCAACTTCCGCCTCTTCTTCCTCGGTCAGGGTGTCTCGATGGTGGGCACCTGGATGCAGTCCGTGGCCCTCGTCTGGCTGGTCCTGGACCGCACCGGCAGCGGCGTGGCCCTCGGTCTCACCACCGCCCTCCAGTTCGCCCCGGTGCTGGTGCTCAGCCCGATCGCCGGCCTGGTGGCCGACCGGCTCGACAAGCAGCGGCTCTTCCTCTTCACCCAGGGGGCGGCCGGCCTCCAGGCGACGGCCATGGCCGTGCTCGTGCTCTCAGGCACCGAGACGCTGCCCCTGATCTATGCGTTGACGCTGGTCTTCGGGGTGGTCACCGCCTTCGACCAGCCCGTGCGGCGCGCCCTCGTCGTCGAGCTGGTCGACGAATCCCAGGTGCCCAACGCCGTCGGCCTCAACAGCGCCCTCATGACCGGCTCCCGGATCCTCGGGCCCGCCGTGGCCGGGGTCCTCATCGCCGGGGCGGGCGTGGGCTGGTGCTTCGCCGCCAACGCCGCCAGCTACGGAGCGGTGCTCACCGCCCTGCTCCGGATGGACCGCCTCCCCCGGCTGCGCCGCGAGCCCTCGACCGAGGCGAGCGGGCGCGCCGTCCTGGAGGGCTTCGCCTACGCCTGGCGTACACCCGAAGTGCGCCTCCCCATCCTCCTGGTGGCGGTGGTGGGAACGTTCGCCTTCAACTTCCCGGTGCTGCTGCCGCTCCTGGCCGGCCGCACCCTGCACGGCGGCGCCTCGGCCTTCTCGCTGCTGTACTCCGTGATGAGCGTCGGATCCCTGGCCGGCGCCCTGCTGGTCGCCCGCCAAAGCCGGATCGGAGGTCGGTGGCTGGCCTGGGCCTCCGTCGCCTTCGGAGCCGCCCTCCTCC
>JBOGFO010000307.1:0-7516 GCA_050743445.1 Acidimicrobiia bacterium | reverse complement strand
GCGCGACGCCATCCTCGCCTCGGGCATGGAGAGCGGCCTGCAGGTGTCCTACAACCGCCTCGAGGACCTCGTCCGGCAGGCGGCCGCGTAGCCTACGGACACCACGGGCCCGGACCCAACCGGCCCGGGCGAACAGGAGCGAGGGCCATCGCCGACGGGATCGTCGCCCCCGACCACGAGCGGTCCGACCACGAGCGGTTCGACCACGATCGGTCCGACCACGAGTGGTTCCGGGGGCCGTACGCAGATGGACCACCACCCGGCGCCCTGGCGGTGGACCCTCCGTCCCTCCGGGCTTTCGGCCTGGCCGAGGTGCGCCGGCAGCTCACGGTCGTCGCCGTCCTGTTCAGCCACGTCGTCCGGGCCCTGGCCGGCTGGGCCCTCCATCCCCGGAGGCGGTCGTGGAAAGCGGCCGCCTCCGCCGGGATCGTGGACGCCCTCATCGCCCTCGGCCCCATGTTCGTCAAGCTCGGTCAGCTCATGGCCTCCTCTCCCAGCGTCTTCCCTGCCCCGCTGGCCGAGGAGGCGCTGCGCTGCATCCGGAAGGTGGAGCCCCTCGACCCGGCGACGGTCCGGGCCGCGGTCGAGCGGGATCTCGGCCGCTCGATCGAAGCGATCTTCGCCAGCTTCGAGGACGCGCCGATCTCGGCCGCCTCGGTGGCCCAGGTCCACGGCTGTGTGCTGCCCGACGGCCGCCAGGCGGTGGTCAAGGTGCAGCGGCCCGAGCTCCGGGCCACCGTGGCCTCCGACCTGCGCCTCCAGTGGCGGCTGGCCAAGCTCCTCCAGCGCCTGTCGGGCTTCGCCCGGGCCGCCAACCTGACCGGCGCCATCGAGGACCTCCACGCCGTCACCTTCAACGAGCTGAACTTCACCCTCGAGGCCCAGCGCCAGAGCCGCTTCCGGTCCGCCATCGGCCACTACGGCGACAACCTCCACGTCACCGCCCCCGAGGTGTTCTGGGAGTTCTGCGGCCCGAGCGTGATCTGCATGGAGCGCCTCTACGGCGTGCCCCTCGACGACTTCGACGCGGTCCGGGCCCGCAATCCCGACGGCGAGCTCCAGATGCGGCGCGGCGTCAAGGTGTGGATCGAGGCGTGCCTGGTGCACGGACCGTTCCACGGCGACGTCCACGCCGGCAACATCTGGGCCCTCGATGACGGGCGGGTCGGCTACCTCGACTTCGGGATCATGGGTGAGCTGACCGACGACTGGAAGGGTGTCCTGCGCGACATCTTCGAGACGTCCGCCATCGACAACGACTTCAGCCGGGTGGCGCGGGCCTACAAGCGGGTCGGCGCCTTCACCGAGGATGCGGGCACCGACGAGGAGATCGGCCTGCGCATGCAGATGATCTTCGGGCCCATGTTCGACGCCGGCCTCGGCGAGGTCTCCATGGGCACGCTGCTGGCCGAGATCATCCGCACCATGGGCTCATACTCGGGCGGGGCGGGGACACCCAAGGAGCTCCAGCTGATCGTCAAGCAGCTCCTGTACTTCGAGCGCTATTCGAAGGAGCTCTCCCCGGCGTGGGCGATGTTCCGGGACCTGTTCCTCATCCGCAACGTCTTTCCGGAGGCGGTCGCCACCCGCGCCATCGAGCTCGGGATGGAGCTGCCCGACTGAGGGCCGACGGGCTCGACCTGGCCCGTCAGTACGCCCGCCAGCCTTTCCGCTCGTAGTCGAGGATCCGGGGCCGGTCGAGGGTGGACGGCGCCAGAGCGAGCGGAGGACGGTCCGGCGGGAACACCGCCGCGGCATGCAGGACGGCGCCGTCGATGAAGCGCAGCCCCTTTCCCGCCGGCGGATCGACGGTGAGGGGAGGCGCCCGGCCGGCTCCCGCCATCACGAACCCCCAGTCGCCGAAGGAGGGGATGTCGACGTGATACGGGCGGGTCGCCAGCCCGGCGGCCCGGACCGTTGCCTCGATGCCCCAGAACGCCTCCGGGGCGAAGTAGGGCGACCCGGCCTGGAGAACCACACGGCCGTCCGGCTCCAGGACGGAGCCGCCGAGGAGCCCGTAGAACTCGACCGAATACAGGCGGGCGGTGGCTGTGTCCTCGGGATCGGGGAAGTCGACGATGACGGCGTCGTACCGTCCCGGCTCCGACCGCAGCCAGGTGAAGGCGTCAGCGGTGACGACGTCGACGCGGGGGTCGGCCAGCGCCCCCTCGTTGAGGCGCGTCAGGTGGGGATTCTCACGGGCCAGGCGCAACACGGCGGGGTCGAGCTCCACCAGCGTGACCCGCGCCACGTCCGGGTAGCGGAGCACCTCCCGGAGGGCCAGACCGTCCCCTCCCCCCAGGATCAGGACCCGGCGCCGCTCTCCGGCCAGAGCCGGATGGACCAGCGCCTCGTGGTAGCGGTACTCGTCCACGGAGGAGAACTGCAGGTCGCCGTTGAGGAACAGGCGGACGTCGCTTTCGCCGGCAAACGGGCGGGATTCGGTCAGGACGATCTCCTGGTAGGGACTTCGCTCGGCCGTGACGATGGGGTCCTCGTAGAGCGCCTGTCGGGCGGTCACCTCGAACCGGCTGGCGAGGGCGGCGGCGGCGGCGAGGACGACCAGCACGGAGACGAGGAGGGCTGCGCCGGCCTGCCGCTGCCGCCGGGGTAGTGACCGGCCGCAGGCCCATCCGACGACGCCGGCGGCGGCGACGTTCACCGCGCCGACCACGATGGCCCCCCGGATCTGCCCGAAGACGGGGAGCAGCAGGAACGGGAAGGCCAGTCCGCCGACGAGCCCGCCCACGTAGTCGGCGGCGAAGACTTCGGCGGCGATGTCGCTCGGATGATCGGCCCGGATGCGATGGACGAGGGAGACCAGGACGGGAATCTCGGCTCCGATGAGGACTCCGATGACCACCGAGGCGGCGACAAGGGCGGGCTGGTGGAGGTCGAGCCAGGCGAAGGCGGCGTAGAGGCCGAGCACCGAGAGGCCGCCGGTCAGGGCCAGCGCCGCCTCGATGACGGCGAAGGCGGCCACCGGCCAGCGCCGGAGCCGCTTGGCGGCCAGGGACCCGATGCCCATGGAGAACACCAGGACAGAGATCACCACCGACGTCTGGTGGATGGTGTTGCCGACGAGGTAGCTCCCGAGGGTGACCAGGGCGAGCTCGTACACGAGGCCGCAGGCGGCGCAGGCGAAGGCGGCGGCGAAGAGCAGGCTCCGCGCCCCGCGGCCGCCGGACACCCGGGCGGCGACGGCGGTCATGAGATGGCGGCGGCCACGATGGCGCCGACGGCCAGGTGGCTGGCCACGGTCACGATCACCGCCGGATGGCGCTCGGGGTCGCACACGATGGCACCGAGGTCGCCGGGGGTGAGGCGGTCGAGCACCTGGAACGACAGGACGAGCAGGACCACGCCGAGCAGGCCGTAGCCGGCGGCACTGGCCAGCCCTTCGCCGAGGGAGTCCTCCGAGACGACGATGGCGGTCGTCACGATGGTGGCGATGGCGATCAGCCCGGAGCCGACGACGGCCGCCGAGTTCGTATTCCGCTCCACGTAGATGAGGTCGGTGAGACGTCCGGGCGTGAGCAGGTCGATGGCCACGTAGCCGGCGGCCAGCAGGGCCAGGCCGACGGCCCCGTAGGCCGCCCCCGAGAGGAGGCCGAATCCGAGATCGTTCACATAGTCCATGCGGTCTCCTCAGCGCAGTCGGGAGAATTTCCGGCGGCGGAACGGGTGCTCGGTCGCCAGGATCCAGGCGGCCCACGCCGCGCCGCCGACGGCCACCAGCGCGGCGGCGCCCAGCGCCCCGCCGTACTTCCGGAGCCAGTCGGAGCCTGGGGTGCCGGTGGCGCCGTCTCCGGCGGGGAGGGGCGCCTCATTGGCCTCGAGCGTGACCGGCGGGGCGAAGCCACCCTCGGCGGCCAGGGCGGGAAGCGCCAGTACGGCGTTGGCCAGCACCAGGTCGTCGTCGTTGCCGAGAAGGGCACCCTCCGACACCCCGGTCCGGCGGATGTCGGCGGTGCTGACCATCCCCGGCGGGTCGGAGCGCACCGACATCGTCGCCGAGTCCGCGGCCTCGGACGACTCGCTGGTGTAGACGATCCGGGCTTCGAAGACGATCGACCGGGCGCAGACGGGCTCGCTGGGCAACATGTCGACACCCAGCGACGAACCGGCGTCGGTACCACCCGCGCCGGAGCCGTAGTCCTCGACGAGGACCTCCCAGCCGTAACAGATGTCCTGCTCCTCGGTGGCCTCGGCGAGGGCCTGGGCCAGTTCGTCGGCGTCCCCGGGTTCGAGGATGGGGAGCGCCCCGGCCGGGCCGGCGAAACCGAAGACGAAGACGGCGGCGAGGGCCGCGGTGAAGCCGGCGGCTCCCATGGCGCTCATTTCCCGGCCGCGGGGCCGCCGCCCCGGAACGTCTCGCCCGGCCCGGAGAAGGTCCCCCACCGACCTCCGACGTAGGGATACCAGCGGGCGTAGCCCCGGTCCTCGTCATCGACGAAGATCCGCGATCCGCCGGCGGCGCCGGCGGTGACGGCCACGATCTCGTTGCGATAGCGCAGGAAGTGACCGCCGGGGGCGTTGATCCGCTCCGCCGGCTTCCAGGCACCGGCGATCCGCTCCGCCACCCGCAGCGGTGGTTCGGGCGACGTGTAGACGGCCGAGCGGCCGGCGGAGTCCTGGGGGGACCGGGTGAAGTTGCCGTCGAGGTATCCCCGGACGCTGCCGCGCGTCCCGACGAAAACGCCGGCGACGGCCAGCAGGCCGATCCCGGTGACGCCGGCGGCCAGCAGCAGCTTGGTGAACGGGTTCACCGGCGCTGCACCTGCGACGTGGTGACGACCACCTCACCCGCCTGGGGATAGAGGTGCCACGTCCGCCAGGCGACGCCACCGGCGGGGGCTCGGACCAGGAGCGCGGTCAGGGCGTGAGGCGAACCGGGGAACATGCCGACCAGACCGCGCCGGTCGTCCCCGATCCTGTGAAGCACGACCTCGGCCCGCCGGGCCAGGACGTCCGGGGCCAGCCGCTCGACGCGGGACCGGAAGCGGTATCGGAGACCGGGGAGGGCCCGCTCGCTGACGGCCGGCAACCCCGGCGGGGTTCCGCCGCAGGCCACCGTCTCGGAACAGGATGTCCCGCCCAGGGTGACGGCGACCTGATGTGACCCGCCCAGGACGCGCAACTCGACCACGCCGCCCGGGACGGGGACGGTCATGGTGGCCAGGGCGAGTCGGAGGGGACCCCCGAGGTCCCAGGCGAGGGCCGCGGCCCGGGCGTCGGTGTAGGCGGTGTCCAGCCGGCATCGCACGGTTCAGATCCCGGCCTCGAGGCGCGCCACCGTCGCCTCGGCGGCCCGCAGGTCCTTGCGGGTGGCCTCCATTTCGGCGGCCAGGGCCACCGACCGCGCCCGATGGGCGGCGGCCGGCTCCGCGAGCCCGCGGCCGTCGGGAATGGTCGACCGGCGTTCGAGCCGGTCGGCCTCGGCGTCGGCCCGGCTCCGGTCGGCGGCCAGGCCGGCGAGGCGCCGACGTAGGGACGCTTCCGCTTCCCGAGCCGCCTGCAACCTGGTGTCGCCCGGGCGTTCGCCGGGCTCGCTCGGCACGGTCAGTCCGAGCCGGGATAGACGTCCAGGAGAGCCTCGTCCACGACCCGGCCCCGGCCCGCTTCCCAGCTGCCCTCGCCATAGCGCTCGAAGGACAGCCGCTCGTCCCCCGCCTGGTAGTCGTAGTACTCGACCTGCCCGCTGGGCGCGGTCCCGGTGGTCCCTTTGGCGGTGAAGCGGGCCCGGCCGTGCTCGTCCAGCGTGTACGTGCGTCCCTCCACGGTGACGGTGCGCTCACCGGGGGTGACGTCCGCGCTCCCGAGGGATTCCCACAGCACGGCTTCGAATCCGTCGTCGTCCTCCTCGACCGACAGCCAGCGCCGGATGGCGACGTCATCCAGGAGGTGCTCGTGCCAGACGAAGCCGTCCTCGTCGAAGGCGAGGGTGCCGCGGACGATGAAATCCCTGCCCTCGAACATGATCACGTCGCCGACGGTGATGCGGCGGGGATCGGAGCGGCCGCGCTCGGAGCGCAAGGGGTCCTGCGGTTCCCGGGGGGAACGGGCGGGGGTGCCCCCACCAGTGGAGCGCCGGTAGAGCACGACTCCGATGGCGACGGCCACCACCAGCAGGAGGACAAGGAGTCCTTCCATGAAGGCGTCATCCTGTCACACCGGAAAGTGAGATCATTCGCGGCGTGATACGAGTCTTCGTCATCGACGACACACCCCAGATGCGCACCATGCTCGAGCAGATGCTGACGCTCGACGACTTCGAGGTGGTGGGTTCGACGGCGAACGGTGCCGACGCCCTCAAGGAAATGGACGAGGCCGATCCCGATGTCGTGGTCATCGACTACAAGATGCCCGGGCTCGACGGCCTCACCACCGCTCGCCTGATCCGGGAGGAGCGCCCGGACCAGGCGATCATCCTCTACACCGCCTACCTCGACGACATCCTCGAGCGGAAGGCGACCAAGGCCGGCGTCGCCATCTGCGTGGGCAAGGTCGAGGGGATCCTGACGCTCGAGCGCGACATCCGCCGCCTCGCCGGGGAGCCCGGCTAAGCCCGCAGCGCGTGCCTCAGGGCGCCGACCACGTCGATCGACGTGTGGCGCCCGTCCGCCACCACGACGCGGCCGCCGATGACGACGTGGTCGATGTCAGCGGCGGTGGCGGCGAAGACGGCCACGGCGGCGGCGTTGCCGGGTTCGGTGCCGGCCGTCCGGACCGAGTCGAGCCTGATCGTGGTCAGGTCGGCGTAGCACCCGGCGGCGATCCGCCCGGCTTCGGGGTAGCCGAGGCCGGCGTGGCCGTGCTCGGTGGCCATCCGCAGCAGGGCCGTGGCCTCATGACCGCCGCGGACCCCGCCGGCGAGGCGCTCGTCGAGCTCGAGGGCCCGGGCTTCCTCCAGCAGGTCGATCACGGCGTGGGAGTCGCTGCCCAGGGTCAGCCGGGCTCCGGCCTGGCGCAGCGCCCGTGACGGGCCGATGCCGTCGGCCAGGTCGCGTTCGGTGGTCGGGCAGAAGCAGCACCAGCACGAGGACACACCCAGCCGGCCCACGTCGGTGTCGGTCAGATGGGTCGTATGCACGGCGGTGAAGCGGTCGCCGAGCACGCCGACCTCGGCCAGCAGCTCGATGGGCGTGCGTCCATAGGCTTCCGCGCACCGTTGGTTCTCGGCCGGCTGCTCCGAGACGTGGGCGTGCAGGGGCACCCCCCGGGCGGCGGCCCAGGCGGCCACGACCTCCATGGCCGGCGGATCGACGGCGCGCACGGAATGGATCGCCGCTCCGACGCGCGCCCCAGGAGCGTCGGACCCCACGGAGTCGGCCAGGGCAGAGACCCGTGCTGCCCAGGCGTGGGCGTCGTGGTCGGCGAAACGGCGCTGGGTGTCGTCGAGCTCGACCCCGATCCCCCCCTGGAGGTAGCAGGTGTCGAGCAGGGTGATCCGGATCCCGGCCTCGGCGGCCGCCGCCATCAGCGCCGCCCCCATGGCGTTGGGATCGTCGTAGGG
>JBOGFO010000306.1:0-3716 GCA_050743445.1 Acidimicrobiia bacterium | reverse complement strand
CGGAGCCCTCCACCACACCACCCGAAGACCCTGCCACCCACCCGAACACACCAACACCCCCTCCGACACCCCACTCCCTTGACATGAACCGACGCCTCACCGGCTTACCTGCGGATCTCGGTCAGAGAACGGTCCGGTGGGGCTGACAGCAACGGCGCCGATGGCGCCACCGTCGACGTCCCGTGGTCCCCCGAGGCCCGCCGAGCATCCCGGGATACCTGTACCGATATACTCCGGGCATGGCCACGGAGCGCTATTCCCGTCACCTGATCCGCATGGCGCGACGCCGAGCGGAGATGTCCCAAAGCGCCCTGGCTCAACGGGCATCAACCAGCCAAGCTGCAATCTCGGCCTACGAATCGGGGCGGCGGTCCCCGTCCGTCGACACCCTGACCCGGATCCTCGAGGCCGCCGGGTTCGAGCTCCGAATGCGCCTCACCCCACCCGACACGCACGAGCCCGCCCTTCACCGGGCCGAGGCCATGCTCCCGAGCGACCAACTCGACGCCTTCACCCGCACCGAACACGCACGCGCCTCCCAGGCTCGCCGCCCCGGTGACGGTGGCCGTGCCTGACCTCGATATCGCCGGCATCATCCGGGCCCTCAACGGCCGCGGCGTGAGCTACGTGGTGATCGGTGGCGTCGCCGCCCTCGTCCATGACCTCCCCCTGCCCGCCACGGTCGACATTGACGTGACCCCGGCCAGGGACCCGAAGAACCTCGCTCGCCTCGCCGACACCTTCGACGACCTCGACGCCGGCCTGCTCACCGCCGATGCCTCGGGCACCTGGTTTCCTCGTCGGCCAGTCGAGAACTGGGCGCAGTACGACACCTTGCACCTCATGACCAAGTATGGACCCCTCGACATCGTCTTCACTCCTGACGGCGCGCCACGGGGCTTCGAGGACCTCGTGATGTCCGCCGAGCGACATTGCGTGCAAGGCGCCGATGCCACCGCCCTCGTCATCTCGATCCCGACCTGGGAACGACTCAAGCACGCCACCGGCCGTGCCAAAGACCTCGAACACCTCGACAGGTTCTACGACCAGCTCGGATGACAATCCCTCTTGCCCGACCTCATTCACCAGTCCGAACCGGCCCCAGAAATCGCCCTGACCAGCATCAACGCTCGTACGCCCCCAGGGACTCGAACCCTGAACCCGCGGATTAAGAGTCCGCTGCTACTTCTCCACCCAGTCGCTCCAGCGCTCTGACAAGCGTGTTCTCCATCCGACCAGAGCGCCGAGAGCAGCCTGAGCGCCGGGCAGCCCTGTGGATACGCGACCGGTCGCGTATCGAGCTTGATTCATCCGGTGGAGCGAATCCGGGGGTCCGGCCTTCTGAACACGCCGCCACGGTGAGGCGTCTTCGCCGAGCAGGCTTCCCCGCTGACGTCGACGTCGTCGCCGGCCTCCCCGACCGTGAGGCACGACTGCTCGTCCCCGACGCGCACCACGAGCTTGCCGTCGTCGTCGCGCCGTCGCCGTCGTCGTCCTCCAGGCCGTGCACGTCGGGCTCGCTGGGGAGGTCCCTGATGGCGTCCCCGATGACGGCCACGGCTCGCAGGTCGGCGCCCTCACCGAGGGTCTGCTTCGTCGCCGCATGCGCCGGCGAGGAGCACGACCACGGTCAGGGCGGGTATCCGGCTTCTGCCCATGGCCATGCCCTTTCCGCTGGGAGTGCCCACGAAAGCTCCCTTCCGTCGCCGGGCGGCGCCGTCAGGTTGCCCGGGCCAGGTTGTGGAGGGTCTGGCAGCCGCGGGCCAGTTGCCGGCACACGCACATCTGGGATGCTCCGATGGTCCGGCCGATCTGGCGCTGGGTCATCCCCGTGGAGTGGAGGCGAAGGACGCCGGCCTGGCGTTCCGGCAGCCGGGCGAGCAGGGACTCGACGAAGTCCCGGATCTCGATCGCCTCGAAGGATGGGTCCAGTGCCGAGCAGGCGAGGTTGCCGTCGGTGGCGTCGGCGACGACCTGGAGGGAGAGCGGAGCGAAAGCCGCTCCGGCGTCCATGGCCTCGACCACCTGGTCCGGGTCGAGGCCCAGACGGTCGGCGATGTCTCGCACCGACGGTGTTCGCCTGAGCTCCTGGTACAGGTCGTCTCGGGCGGCCCGCGTTGCGAGGTAGCGCTCCTGGACGGCCCGCCCGACGCGCAGCCCCCAGCGGTGGTCGCGGAAGTGGCGTTTGAGCTCACCGACGATGGTCGGCTCGGCGAAGGCGCGGAACGGGTGTCCCCGGGCCGGGTCGAATCGGTCGACGGCGTGGATGAGCCCGAGGTACGCCACCTGCTCGAGGTCCTCGGTGCTCTCGCCCCGGCCAGCGAAGCGGCGGGCCAGGCTCCGGGCCAGCCAGGCGTAGCGTGCCACCAGCTCGTCGCGCCGGCGAGGGTCGCGGTGGCGGGCGAACGCCTCGTGGAGGGCGGCCAACCCATCCGTGTCGGGCCGCTCGCCGACCTCGGGCCGCTCGCTTGCATCGGGGACGTCCGCGGGGGTGGGGAGTGTCGCCATGCGTCGCTTGTACCCGTCGACGCGACCGTCCCAGACGGCTGGCCGGTAACCGGCCGGTAACGGTTCCGCTCAGGATCGCCGGGGTTCGCCACGGTCCTGCGGCGGTGTCGTCGGGGCCACCTCGGCGACGGGCAGGCGCAGCGTGAAGCATG
Organism: Acidimicrobiia bacterium; assembly: GCA_050743445.1. Lineage (GTDB taxonomy): Bacteria > Actinomycetota > Acidimicrobiia > IMCC26256 > BP-133 > CAWBJP01. The sequence goes on along the minus strand of JBOGFO010000306.1, from coordinate 1,056 downwards.
CGCCTCCGCCGTCCCGGTTGCGGGCTTCGAGGGTGCCGCCCTGGAGGCGGGCGTTCTCCCGGGCGATGGCCAGTCCGAGCCCCGATCCTCCGGCGGAGCGGGCCGTGTCGGCCTTGTAGAACCGGTCGAAGATGCGCCCCAGGTGCTGCTCGCCGATGCCGGGCCCCTGGTCGACGACGTCGACGACGACCCACGACCCTGCCCGTCGGGCCCGCACGAGGGGGTCGCCGCCACCGTGGCGCCGGGCGTTGGTGACGAGGTTGGCGACGACCCGCCGCAACCGGGCCCGGTCGGCCAGGACGCAGAGTTCGCCCTCGACGTCGATCTCCACCCGGCCGTCGCCATTGCCGCTGCCACTCGCCGCCTCCAGGGCCGGGCCCAAGGCCAGAGGCTCGAGCTCGACGGCCTCGTGGCCGGCGTCGAGGCGGGCGAGTTGGAGCAGCTCGTCGACCAGGCTCTCGAGTCGGCGGACGCCGTCGACCATGAGCTGCGCCGGCCGGCGTCCCCTCGCCGGCAGGGCCCCGAGCTCGTCTTCGAGGAGGGTGGCGGCCGAGCGCAAGGCGGTGAGGGGGGTGCGCAGCTCGTGGGCCACGTCGGAGGTGAAGCGCCGCTCGCGTGCGGCCGCCGCTTGCAGGCTGTCGATCTTGGCTTCGAGCGCTTCCGCCAGCTGGCTCAACGACAGCGTCAGGGAGTCGACCTCGTCGTCGCCGGCGGGTGCCGGGGCGGCGCCGAGGAGGCGGCCGGAGAGATCCCGGGCCGCCTTCGCCGCCTGGGCAACCGGTCGGAGCGTCCAGCGGGCCATCAGACGTCCGGAGAGGGCGGCCACGGTCACGGCCAGGAGCCAGCTCACGCCCAGGATCTCTCACCACCGACGGTTGGACCCGCCGGACGATCTCGGGGATGCGGGCGAACGGCGCCTCACCTTGCCTCTGGTCGGGCGAAGCCGTGGTCGTCGACGTGGCCGCGGCCGCGGCCTGTTCACCTTCTTCCCCACTGGTGGAGCAGGCAACGAGCCCGGCGGCCATCATGCAGGCGGCTGCGATCGTCCTGGGCGAC
>JBOGFO010000305.1:0-2809 GCA_050743445.1 Acidimicrobiia bacterium | reverse complement strand
GTCTCCCGCAGGACGAGGCGGTCGCCGGGAGCCAAGGGGAGCGACTCATCGAGGCGGAGGCGGGCATAGCGGCCCTCCCCGTCGAGCACCCGCAGCCGGACGTCGTGCTCACCCGAGCCGATGTAGGCCTTGTACGCCCCCCGGCGGCCGACGGCGGCGTCGGGCAGGGCGGTCAGGGCCACGTCGACGACCTGCGCCTGCGTCCACTGGCCGGGCAGGACGAGGGCGCTGCCCCGGGTCAGGTCGGTGTGGTCGACCCCGGCCAGGTTGAGGGCGACCCGCCCGCCGGGGGCCGCCTCGGCCAGCTCCCGGTGGTGGCTCTCGATCTTTCGGAGGCGGGCCCGGTGCCGGCCGGGCAGGATCAGCACCTCGGAGTCGAGCGGGAGGCGCCCCCCGGCCAGGGTGCCGGTCACCACCGTGCCCGCCCCCTTGGCGGCGAAGACCCGGTCCACCCACATGCGGGGGCGCCCGTGGTCGGCGGCGAGGGGGGCGGCGGCGAGCATGTCGTCGAGGGCGGTGCGCAGCTCGTCCAGTCCCCGCCGCGTTCGGGAGTCGACAGCGAGCACGGCGGTGGGCTTGAACGAGGAGCTCTCCAGGCGCTCCTCGACCTCGAGGCGGGCCAGCTCGCGCAGGTCGTCTTCCACCAGGTCGGCCTTGGACACGACCGCCAGGCCGTGGCGGATCCCGAGGAGGTCCAGGATCCTCAGGTGCTCTTCACTCTGGGGCATCCATCCCTCGGTGGCCGCCACCACCAGGAGCGCCGCCTCCACCGCCCCCACCCCGGCCAGCATGTTCTTCAGGAACCGGACATGGCCGGGGACGTCGACGAATCCGAGCTCCTGGCCCGAGGGGAGCGTGGTGAAGGCGAAGCCGAGGTCGATGGTGAGGCCCCGGGCCTTCTCCTCGGCGAAGCGGTCGGGATCCGTGCCGGTCAGGGCCAGGACCAGCGAGGACTTGCCGTGGTCGACATGACCGGCGGTGGCGACGACCCGCATCAGCGACAGCGGGCGAGGGCAGCGGCGAGCCGGTCGTCGTCCGCCGGGTCGACGGTGCGCAGGTCGCACACCACCGCCCCCTCCTCCACCCGGGCCACGACCCCCGCCTCCCGCAGCCCGGCCAGGGTGGCGTCGGGGTCGGGGACGTCCAGGGCCACGCCGGCCGACGGGATGCCCAGGCCGGGCAGCGACCCGCCCCCCGCCACCGCCTCGGTGTCAACCACCTTGGCTCCCGGGACCCGCCCGGCGACGGCGGCGGCCCGTTCGGTGAGGACCTCGACCGGCACGGTGGCCATCCGCCACAGGGGAAGCCGGGTGGCGTCGCCGGAGAGATAGGTCAGCGCCACCTCCTGGAGGCCGGCCAGGGTCAGCTTGTCGGCCCGCACCGCCCGGGCCAACGGATGCCGGCCGACGGCCGCCACCAGGTCCGCCCGGCCGGCCACGACCCCGGCCTGCGGTCCGCCGAGGAGCTTATCGCCCGAGAAGGTCACCAGGGCCGCGCCGGCCTCCAGGCACTGGCGGGCGCCGGGCTCGTCCCGGAGCCAGGCCGGCCGCCGGGGCAGCCACGGGGTGGTCTCGTCGAGCAGTCCGGAGCCGATGTCGACCGCCACCGGCACCCCCAGGGTGGCCAGACCGGCCACCGGGGCGGACTCGACGAAGCCCACCATCTTGTAGTTGGAGGCATGGACCTTGAGCACCAGCGCCGTCTCGGGGGTGAGGGCCCGGCGGAAATCGTCCAGGCGGGTGCGGTTGGTGGTGCCCACCTCCACCAGCCGGGCTCCGGACTCGGCCATCACCTCGGGGACCCGGAAACCGCCCCCGATCTCGACCAGCTCGCCCCGGGACACCACCACCTCCCGACCCCGGGCCAGGGCGGCCAGCACGAGGAGCACGGCGGCGGCGTTGTTGTTCACCACCAGGGCGGCCTCGGCGCCGCAGAGCCGGGCCAGCAGCGACCCGGCGTGGTCCTGACGGGAGCCGCGACGGCCCTCGTCGAGGCGGTACTCCAGGTTCGAGTATCCACGCCCGACCCGGGTGGCGGCGTCGAGGGCGTCGTCGCCCAGCGGGGCCCGCCCGAGGTTGGTGTGGATGATCACGCCGGTGGCGTTGATGACGGGTCGCAGCAGGCGCCGGGCGAGCTCGCCGGCCCGGCGCCGGGCGTCCTCCACGATCGCCTCGGGCTCCACCGCCGCGCCCGCCTCGGCCGCCCTCCGGGCGTCGTCGACGGCCGCCCGGGCGACGGCCACCGCGAGGTCGTGCGGCAGGTCGCCGAGGGCGGACAGGATGCTGTCCACAGAGGGGATCGCGCGCCGGCTGTCCACGCCCGGCAGCGTAGGCTGTCGCCATGCCTTCGTCTCCCCGCAGCTGGGTCCGCCGCATCGCCCGCGCCGTGATCATCCTGGTCGTGAGCCTCCTGGTCCTGCCCCCGGCGACGGCCGGCGTGGCCCTTGCCACCTACCTGTTCATGCCGCTGTCCGCCACCCTCCCCGAGGAGCGCCCCCAGGCCGACTCCCGGGTCAGCGTCGTCTACGCCGCCGACGGCTCGCCCATCGGCGAGTTCCGGGAGGCGGAGACCCGGGTCGTGATCGACAAGGACCAGATTCCCGACGTCATCAAGCGGGCCGTGATCGCCGCCGAGGACCACACCTTCTACCAGCACGAGGGCGTCGACTGGCAGGGCATCGGACGGGCGTTCTTCGCCGACGTGCGGTCCCGCAGCCTGGAGCAGGGCGGGTCCACGATCACCCAGCAGCTGGTCAAGAACCTCTACACCGGCGGTGACCGGACGATCGTCCGCAAGGCCAAGGAGGCCC